>NZ_NFUX01000151.1:0-1969 GCF_002264385.1 Paenibacillus sp. VTT E-133280 | reverse complement strand
ATAGTGTGAAACTTATACTTTCTTATATTTGAAGAAACGGCTTAGTCGCCCTTATAAGGACGTCACCCGTTTCTTCAAGAAATATAAGGTTCGGTCAAGCGAAAATTAATGATCAAATTTTGATCAAATTACATAATACAATGTTTGACAAAGGTTGAACAGACTTCATTCCTTGCCTTAGCTGCCAAAAATTCTTAGAGACAGCTGTACAAATGTTCTCGACATTTCACTAGCCCAGCCTGCAAGCGGATCAATTGTAAACGTCCGTAGCCCAGGAATAAACAGAATTAATAAAAAGAGGAATACAGCCCATTGTTCAAATTGCTGTAATTTGCCGCGGATCGAACGTGGGGCAATATCTTCCACAATCCGATAGCCATCCAGCGGCGGCAGCGGAATAAGATTGAACAGAAACAGAAAGAAGTTCCATTGAATGAAGGTACCAAAGAATAAGTATACAGCCTCGAGCATGCGATCATTCGAGATATTATCCAGAACTCCAGTTGCCGCAAGTGCACCGTATATTATAGCACCAATAATTCCTAAGAGCAGGTTACTGATTGGTCCCGCAGCCGACACGATGACTCCCATGAGACGAGGACGACTAAAGTTATCGCGGTTTACCGGAACCGGACGCGCCCAACCGAAGCCAGCAACTAGCAGCAGCAAAATACCAAAGAAATCGAAATGAACAGCAGGGTTAAGCGTCATGCGGCCAAGTAATCTTGCTGTTGGGTCCCCGAACTTATTCGCGAAATAAGCATGACTGAATTCATGTACTGTAAAAGCAATTAAAATTGTAATGAGCAGGAAAGGAAGCTGATCTAAATCTACTCGAATTATACTTTGCAATATATCCATTTTTACCTCTTTCCGGCTGTAAATGCCACCCAATCTTCTTCACGGGATATTTCAATAATCTCAAAGCCAGACGCTTTCAGCGCGTTCGCCACAAGTCCTTCTTTATCTTTATATATACCTGAGGTAATGTAGAGGCCTCCAGGCTGAAGCGCGCGGTATACATCATCCGTAAACAATACGATGATTTCCGCCAAAATATTCGCAACTACAATTTGTACAGGTAATGTCACGCCAAGGCTGCCTTCTTGCTCTTGCTTAGCAGGAACGGCTCCTTCTAGTGAGTGACCAGGTCTAGCGGATGGCCACATCTCTCCAGCCGCTGTATCAGCTACACCTTCCCCGCCCAGCAGCGACAGAAGATCGCTCTCTTTTACCGTTATGGACGATTCAAGCTTGTTAAGGGCTACATTCTCCCGTGCACTTTCCACAGCCACCGGATCTAAATCTAAGGCCAATACAGATTTTGCACCTAGCAGCATCGCACCTACAGCCAGAATTCCTGAACCTGTACCGACATCGATAACTTCTTCACCGCCGCTAATATTCTTTTCAAGTGCACGGAGGCACAGAGCTGTTGTAGGGTGAGTCCCAGTACCAAATGCCATGCCAGGGTCGATCTCAATGATGGCTTCATCCGGACTCTCAGGCGTATATTCCTCCCAGGTTGGTTTAATGGTGAGACGCTCCGATACCCGCAGCGGTTTGAAATATTGCTTCCAAGCATGCGCCCATTCGTCTTCATCCACAGTCTTCCAAGAAATCAACGCTTTGCCTGGATCAATCCCGTACTCATGTAATTCGGCTACCCGTGGAGTCAATTCTTCTATAACAGCATCCATATCTGTGGAATCGGCATAATAACCCTTTATGACCGCTTCCCCTTCTGGAATATCATTCAAAGGTTGGTCGTACAATTCACCGTAACGTGTATCCCGTTCTTTATTCAGTGTGCCGGATTCCTCGATAGAAACTCCACCTGCACCAGCTTCATATAAAAAATTCGAAATCATTTCCTGTGCTTCTTCTGTTGTATGTATCGTCACTTCATGCCATAACATCTTTATGTAATCCTCCTAAAAGTTTTGTGAGCATTTGCTTCATTGATTTA
>NZ_NFUX01000137.1:0-5369 GCF_002264385.1 Paenibacillus sp. VTT E-133280 | reverse complement strand
ATGTATAGAGATTCATTGCAACACTTTTTTCAAAATAATCTATAAATAAGAGACTGTACTATCAATCACCCTTTATATATTGGTGTATACCTGTTAGCACAGTCTCATTTATGGAGTCTCTTAATACTTCTTTCTCTAAGCAATGATCTCCTGAATATACAAATCTCGCTCCAACATTAGGTTAACAATCGTACCCTCTACCTTAATCATAGGACGTGTTGGATTAGCACGGTCAGTAAATATGATCTCTCCATGACGTCCATCGCTCAGACGTATTCTGGTTCCATTAAACAAATCTGTACTCTTCTGTATAAAGGTCTGTACAACAACTGGGTCAAGCTTACCGAAGCTTTCTGTCATTATCTGCTCTAACACTAAATAAGGAGACTGTGCTTTTCTATAAGCCCTTTCTAGAGTCATAGCATGGAATATATCTGCTACCGCTACTACTTTAGCGTAAAAATGAATCTGGCTACCTTCTAGCTTAAGTGGGTAACCAGACCCATCGACCTTCTCATGATGCTGCAATGCCGTTAGTCTTACCCCTTCATTAATCGCTGTGACATTACGCAGTAATTGATAGCCATATGTAGTATGTCTGCGAACCTCTTCTATTTCGGCACTATTAAGTGATTCCGGCTTATGTAAAAGAGAACTATCTACTTTCGCGTTTCCGATGTCATGTAGTAATCCAGCAAAAGCGATCTGCATCCAATCCTTTTGCGGATACCCGCACCACTGAGCGATCTTATAGGATGTTAACGCGGACAGCACGGCATTGTGATAGTTGTAATCCTCGTCTTTTAGCGTACGTGGAGAAAACTTCAACACATGATAATCCTTTAAATGACTAATTAGTAACTCTAACTGACTCCGCAACTCAAAAATAGGAATTGAGGCTGCCGTTACCGAACGATAGCTGGTTCTAATAAGTGCGATCATTTTTTCATATTCATCATGTAGTGGGGAATTGTTCTTGATCAGCATCGATTCATTTATAATCGCTCCAGCTTTAAGTGCTGTCTGCTTGGCGTTTTTTTTGACAGCATCAGAGTTGGCCTCTCCCTGAACACCTTCGATCTCCACTTGCCCAACCAAAAAAGCTTCTAAAATTTCTAGATCACGGGGAAGTAGTATTTTTCCCTTAGTGAACAAAATTCCCCCCAGAGGTGTAGTTACATCTTTGGTTATCTTTGAGCCTGCTTTAACTTCTCCAGCCAATACACTTGGCATATACTCAGCCCCTTAATTTCTATAACAATAAGCTCAGGATTACCGAAATCTAATATGACAGATAATTTCTGAGAAAATAGTACTTTATATACTGATTTATACTCTATCGGCTAATTATAGTACGGATAAAAGGAAGCGACTAGTGAAATGAAAACTATTCTTATAAAAATTCTCATTAAATTTCATTAAATAACTTGCTATTAATTAATCACAGCAAAAAGAGCAAGGGACTCTGTAATAGAATCCCTTGCTCTTTATTGAATATAACCTACTCTAAGTTATCTTCTTGATCCTCAGCGATAGTTTCCGGTTGATCAATATCACCAGATTCATCTACTGTTACTTGTTCCTCGAGGCCTTCCATCTCTTCAGACATTTCGTCCTCTTCGTTCTTATCCGCTCTACACAGGGTAGCCACAGCATCATCCTCGCGGATGTTAATTAGCTTAACCCCTTGCGCATAACGGCCCATAGTAGAAATTCCATCCATGCTGGTACGGATCAAGGTACCGCTTGTAGTAATGATCATTAAGTCTTCGTCGTCTCTAACAACCTTAAGACCAACTACAGGGCCATTCTTCTCTGTGAGATTAATGGTCTTGATCCCTTTACCGCCACGAGTCTGAGAACGATAATCACCAGCTGGGGTCCGTTTACCATAACCCTTGCTAGTAACAATCAGGACCTCAAGCTCCTTATCAACACAGTCCATACCGATGACATGGTCATTACTGTCAAGCGTAATGCCCTTCACGCCAGTCGCGCTACGGCCCATAGAACGAACATCATTCTCTGAGAACGTAATCGACATTCCGCGAGCTGTACCGATAATAAGATTCTGCTGACCATCTGTCAGCTTAACCTCAATTAGGGAATCCTCTTCACGAAGATTAATAGCGATAAGTCCGCCCTTGCGGATGTTATTGTAATCCTCAAGTGGCGTCTTCTTCACGATACCTTCGCGGGTAGCAAAGAACAAGTACTTGTCACTATCGCTCTCTTCCACTTGGATTACGGCACTAATCTTCTCACCTTGTTCAATTTGAATCAGGTTGATGATTGGTGTCCCACGTGCAGTACGACCCAGCTCTGGGATCTCATAAGCCTTAATCCGGTACACCTTACCCTTATCGGTAAAGAACATCAGATAGTTATGAGAGTTACTCACGAAGAGATGCTCCACAAAATCCTGGTCCTTGGTGTCCATTCCTATAACTCCGCGCCCTCCGCGCTTCTGGCTGCGGTAGGTGCTGACAGGTAGACGTTTGATGTATCCCGTATGTGTAATAGTGATAACAACCTCTTCACGCGGAATAAGGTCTTCATCCAGGATACTTTCTTCACCAACCGTAATCTCTGTCCGGCGATCATCAGAATATCTATCACGAATATCCTGCAGCTCGTTGCTGATGATTTCCAGTACAAGATGCTCATTCGCCAAAATTTCACGGTACTCTGCGATTTTAGCGAGCAATTCGTTATATTCATTCTCGATCTTTTCCCGTTCCAGACCGGTCAGACGTTGCATCCGCATATCGAGGATTGCTTGAGCCTGTTCTATACTGAGGCTAAAGGTGCTCATTAATCCATCACGGGCGATATCCGTTGTCCGTGACGCGCGAATTAACGCAATAACTTCATCCAGATGATCCAGCGCAATACGCAGACCTTCTAAAATATGAGCGCGTGCTTCAGCTTTTTTAAGATCAAATATTGTACGACGACGGATAACTTCAATCTGGTGCTGCAAATAATGATAGAGCACATCACGCAGATTAAGAATTTTCGGCTCGTTGTTTACAATGGCAAGCATGTTGATCCCAAATGTGGATTGCATAGAAGTATGTTTATATAGATTGTTCAACACAACATTTGGATTCACATCGCGTCTCATCTCAACAACTACACGCATACCGTTACGGTCAGACTCATCTCGAAGATCTGTTATACCCTCGATCCGTTTCTCACGTACTAATTCTGCAATTTTCTCAACCAATCTTGCCTTGTTCACCTGATATGGCAGCTCATGTACAATGATGCGTGCCTTACCGTTGTTTTCTTCAATCGTTGCCTTAGCACGCATGGTCACTGAACCACGCCCTGTACGATAAGCTTGACGAATGCCCTCACGACCCAAGATATATCCAGCCGTAGGGAAATCAGGGCCTTGGATATACTCCATTAATTCCATAGGTGTGATATCAGGATTCTTAATCATCGCCTGCACACCATCGATAACTTCGCCTAGGTTATGCGGTGGAATATTAGTAGCCATACCTACAGCTATACCAGATACCCCATTCACGAGCAGGTTCGGATAGCGAGCTGGTAATACAACTGGCTCATTCTCTTCACCATCATAGTTGGGTGCGAAATCTACTGTTTCTTTGTTCAAATCTCGAAGCATTTCGCCTGCAATCTTGGAAAGACGGGCTTCTGTATAACGCATCGCTGCAGCCATATCACCATCGATCGAACCAAAGTTCCCGTGACCGTCCACAAGCATATAGCGCATAGAGAAATCCTGAGCCATCCGTACCATTGTTTCATAGACAGCTGAGTCACCGTGAGGGTGGTACTTACCGATAACCTCACCGACGATTCTTGCCGATTTCTTATGAGGCTTATCCGCAGACATTCCAAGTTCCGACATCGCAAACAAAATGCGTCGGTGAACCGGCTTGAGTCCGTCCCGCACATCTGGCAAAGCCCGGCTAACAATGATGCTCATTGCGTAATCCATAAAGGATTCACGCATTTCCACGCCAATGTCCCGATCTTTGACTTGTGGGTTATTTTGTTCAGCCATGAGTTGCTGGACCTCCTTCAGTTAAAAAACCGCTACCCTTAATTATATTACTTTCACAAAAGTAGCACAATTAAACATGATAGCCTTTTATCTTCTAATATTGATTTCTTTTGCGCTGATTAGGGTATTCGCCCTTTCCGCAAATGTCTTTAGTACATAGACTGTAAAGACAAGAAACACGGTTTTATTATCCTAGTATCGTTCGATAAGGCATAACCCCATATCCTTATATTATACCATTGTTTAGGTAGCTTGTCCTGATTTTCAGCTGCCAAAGATTATGCTTCCACAGCAAGTTTTGTACAAGGGAATTCAAATGAGCAATTGCTGCACAAAATTGTTAAGGAGGAAGATAATGAAGATTCAACGTGTCCCAAGTAAATGGGCTAAAACAAAAGTTATCCTTCAAAATCAATCTCTATCTCTATATGTGCCTGATACCCGTAAATACGATTTAAGTGTTCTTAAAGAAATGCTTGCGTTATATGCTATGGTCTATATAAAACCTGATCGCGGAAGCTTTGGTATTGGTGTAATGAGAGCTGAGCAGCGTACGGTGATTTTAAGTCCTAGCCAGCAAAAGACTGAAATAAATGTCACCGCCGATAACGAGGAGAGACAACAGCAAGAAGCACAGGTCCTATATATTCTAAGATATGCAAAGATGGCAGAAGTTTTCTTCTCCCCCGAAGAGCTGCATGAGGCCTTACAGAAACGAATTCAGAACCGTACCTACCTCGTCCAAAAAGGAATTGATCTCCTGCGTCACCAAGATCGTCCCTTCGACCTTCGAGTTCTTGCCCAAAAGACTCCATCAGGTGCATGGGAAACAACAGGAATGCTCGGAAGAGTAGCTGCCCCTCAGAAAATTGTCACCAATTATCATAGTGGAGGCAGTATTCAGTCAGTAAATACATTATTAAAAAATCATATGAACCCTTCTGAAACACTCTCCACGATTAATCAATTAAAATCTTTAGGTGTACAAATTGCAGGCCAATTGGAAACTACCTATCCAGGAATTAAAGAAATTGGTCTGGATATTGCCATGGATCAGCATATGGATATGTGGCTGCTTGAGGTCAACACGCTTCCATCTATTGTTGTATTCAAGTTATTTCCTGATAAATCTATCTATCGTAGAATACACCGCTATGCTGTAGCATACGGACGTGTAAAAGCTAGAAAATCGCCATATACTACCCGCAATAGACAATATAATAAAGCCTAAAAAACCGGATCTGAAAACAAAAAACCTCCAGCATTCTCATTCCATTAGGAACAGAAGCCGGAGGTTTTATTAAAATATAAGAAAGTATAAGTTTCA
>NZ_NFUX01000199.1:0-237 GCF_002264385.1 Paenibacillus sp. VTT E-133280 | reverse complement strand
ATGACTTTCGGCAACCATGAATTTGATAAAAATTCTGAGACGCTTTCCAATTTCATCCGTAAAGCTGAATTCCCTTTTGTCTCATCCAACGTAAATTTCTCTGCGGATGAAATCCTAAGTAAAATGTTCACCAATGAAATTGGTCGGTCGGGTAACGCAGCAACCATCTACCCTGCACTGATCAAAGAAGTAGACGGCGAACAGATCGGTATCATCGGCCTGACGACAGAAGATACA
>NZ_NFUX01000145.1:0-2469 GCF_002264385.1 Paenibacillus sp. VTT E-133280 | reverse complement strand
AATTCTCGCATAAACGCTTACCGTCCTTAAGAGGACGCCGAAGGCGTTTTAGCTTAGAATGTCATTAGTATGGTTATGGAGGGGAGAAGTATGCGAAGGGACCTTCCGAATTCACAAAAAAAAGCCCCCTTACGGGAGCTTCATCACCTTTATTTTGTTACCTAGCTTCTACTAATGTGCTTCAGAATCTTTGGATTCTGGATCTAAGGTGCTGCGGATGTCATGGTAACGGGCGGAAAGCCAAATGCTTCCGGTAAATAATACGATGAGTCCAAGAACGATAGAATATCGCCAGTCACCTGCTTTGAAGTTCAGCTGAAGTACGGTTAATACAAGCGAAACCTGGGTCCAAACCAGTGTTCTTTTGCGAAAAGCCGGGATATCACCAGTCATCTTTGGGATGTTCCGAATGATCAAATAGGCAATAACTGCGAGAATAAGCGCAAATATAGCGGTTACGGCTAATTCAGAAGAGGATAGGACATGCATAGTCTCAGGCATCCTTTCAGCTTGCAAAAGTTAGGATTCAAAAAAGGTGAATTATTATTTCTTGAAAATACCTAGCGGAGCTCCGATCGGTAAGAAAGTGCGTCCGAAATGAGCGTTTAGCACAGAAGCGCCACATCCGTATAAGGATACGATACCAATTCCAAGTTCGGCGCAAGCAGCAAGCTTATGGAAGAATTCTGGAGCGATACCAAAGGAATCGAAGGTTAGTCCAATAAAAAGGAAATCTATCAATACAAAAATGATAAGCAAAACTCTATTAGCCTCAACCGCACCAATGGTCATAAAGATTGTAAAGATCAAATAACCCAGAAATACAAATCCGAGCTGCTTAGGATCTACAGCCTCTGCAAGCGTTGGGCCGAATACGCCGAGCTTGATCAGCCAGCTGCTAGCCATGCCGAACCAAAAGAAAGCGTAGGCGCCAAAGGCGGTCATACCAAAGGTGTTGTTGTGCTTAGCATCTTGAATTGCGGCAAATAGTTGAGCGAATGCTCCCAGGAAGATAGCCCAAGGAATGACGTAGCTAAGTCCTGTTGTAAACTCAAGCTTCTGCGAAGAAGCAACCAATGTGACAATAGCCAGTCCGAATAGCCCGATGGCGCTAGGGTCTGCGGTGACGATTTTGACAGATTGGGTGTTAGGGGATTGCGCTGACATGACAGTAAAAGCCTCCATTATTATATATAGTTTTACGCTCTTAAAAACAGCACTCAGGGAGCGCTGTTCATAGGCTTGCCTATCATATCATATCGGTATGGGCTTGCCTATAAAACAACACTCATTTTTTGTTGAGAAAGGGTGGTCTTATGTCCAATAAGAGGGTATTTACACGTTTATCATCTATTAATATATCCTTTAGCCGAACAAACGGAGTTATTATGTCAAGATTAGACATTATATGCAGTGATAATCTTCACAATCTATCGAAAATTGATGTATAATAGTCAGTGATAATTATTATCAAATCAAATGAAAAAGGCGGTAAGCTTGAAGTGAACAAATGGACATTATTTACCAAGGCGACCCGGTTTTGGAGTTTCTCTGTTATGCTCATCCCGATTGTTTTGGGTACGGTTGGGGCATATGTATGGGAAGGGGCATTCCATCCGGTTTTATTTATTCTTACCTTAATAGGGGCAATTTCGGCGCATTTATTCTCCAATATGGTGAATGATCTGTGGGATTTCCGCAACGGAACCGATACAGAAGCAAAGAATTCCGCTGGTGAAATCAGCACAAACTCCGGGCTACTGACAGGTGGAATCCTCTCGGAGTCTTTTTATGCAAGGATGACCTGGAGTATGCTGGGGATTGCTCTCATCTGCGGTGGAATCCTTAGTATATATAGCGGTTGGAATATCCTCTGGTTTGTACTTGTAGGTGCTTTAATCGCTTATTTCTATGTGGCTCCGCCACTGCGTTATGGATATCGAGGCAAAGGGTACAGTGAGCTGGCCATCTTTATTGCTTTTGGTATTATGCCGGTATTGGGCTCTTATTTCGTACAAACGGGTCAATTCAGCATGAAGCCTGTTATTCTTTCGTTGCCAGTTGGATTTTTAACTACCTTATTGTTGTTTAATCACCATTTCCTACATTGGAAAGCGGATGAGCAGGCTGGAAAGCTTACGCTTGTTGTAGTGTGGGGGGAGCAGAAGGCACTTGTATTTTCGCGTGTACTTCTCTTCACTGGTTACGCCTCTGTGGTGGTCTGTGTGCTGATGGGCGTACTTCCAGTTTATGCGCTTTTGGCGCTAGTTACAGCTTTCTGGCCGATTCGTATTTATCGTGAACTGAAGCCACATAATGCTTCGCCAGCCTATATCCCACTCATGGGTGCTTCACAAAAGGCCTCCGTGCGTTGCGGTGTAGTGATGGCAGCAGCATTACTAATTCAAGGATTATTCTAAAAATATAAGAATATATAGATTTCACGTTATACATTATCCTTATATTTCT
>NZ_NFUX01000056.1:0-52792 GCF_002264385.1 Paenibacillus sp. VTT E-133280 | reverse complement strand
CGCATAAACGCTTACCGTCCTTAAAAGGACGCCAAAGGCGTTTAAGCTTGTAAAAATACAAGGAGTTAAGAATTATTTAAGGGTCTGTTCACGGGCATTTTAGATTTACGACTTAGTCTAATATTGCAGGGAAATGGAGTTGTTAAATGGAGGACAAGAATTGAAGTAAAGGGGGAACTGAGATGGAGAGCATAATCAAGCTAACAGGAGTGACCAAAGAATTTCGTAATGGCAGCGGGATTAGCGGGGTTTCTTTGGAGCTTCGAAAGGGGGATATCTACGGATTACTTGGACCGAATGGTGCAGGGAAAACAACACTCTTAAAAGTAATAACGGGTCTGATTTCACCCAGCTTCGGCAGTATCTCACTGTTCGGGCAAGATCTGGGTTCATCCTATTCATCTAGTATGAGGAAAGTAGGCTGTATGATCGAATCGGCTGATTTCTACGACTATCTTACACCTGTACAATATTTGAAGCTGACAGCCAGCTTTTATCCGAATATTCGTCCAAAACGGATCACCGAGGTATTGGAGGCGGTAGGTCTCGCCTTGTTCTCCAAAGAAAAAATCAGACATTTCTCTACAGGAATGAAGCAAAAGCTCGCCATGTCTGCCTCTATCATCCATCACCCAGAGCTAGTGATTTGGGATGAGCCGACTAACGGGCTGGACATTGAGGGGGTTGTTCATTTTCGTGCTTTAGTTAAAGAGCTTTCTGCTAATCAGGGAATTACCTTTCTCATCTCCAGCCATATGATTCATGAATTGGAACAGCTATGTAATAGAGTAGGGATTCTGAATCAAGGTGTTCTGATTCGTGAGGGGGAAGTACAGGAGCTACTGACCGACAGCTTATCCCTTGAGGAGTTTTACATTACGGAGCTAAAGAAAGGAAAGGAGGTGCTTGAGAATGGAGGGATTAAGAGCGGGAATTAAAAATGAGCTTCTACTGATGATTTACCGCAAAAAGACCCTAATGTTCTTCATTGTTTCTGCCTTTATTCCACTATTATTGATGTTATTATTTCAGGCGCTTCACCCTATTCTGGGCATTGTGGCTGTTGGTTCCACGTATCCAGTCCAGGTGCTGGGAATCTGCACAACATTCTTAATTCCATTGTTTATGTTCTTAGAGATCTCTGAGCTATTTCCACAAGAGGTATCCTCTCGTACTTTAAAGCTGACGTTACTCAAACCGATTACGCGATTGGGAGCGTACACCGCTAAGTTCCTTGCGCTAGGGCTTGCGATCGGAGGACTACTGTTTCTATTAGGGATAGTGAGCACGTTATGTAATATTCTGTTTGGAACTATCCATATGGGGAACGTAGGTATTATTAGCTTGATAAAAGCTTATACAGCAGCATTTCTCTCGATGTGTTCACTGGCAGCCTTGTTTGTGTTCATCGCTCAATTTTTTCGCAGCACAGGTGGGTTTCTAATGTTCTCGATCTTTGTCTTCGCCGGAGGTAAGGCTGTGCCTTACTTTATAAGTGGATTCTCATCCTTTTCTATAATTTCTTATACGAATGGGTACTCTCTATGGTTAAGTCATGCAATTTCCGCAGGCAGGCTTGCGACAACTACCTTGTTCTTACTTTCAGGATTATTGTTATTTCTATCAGTGGGCTATTTCTTCTTTGATCGGAAAGAGGTTTAGCCTGGGCGCTACTTTTGCTTCTCGGAGTATCAATTGTGTTGCTAAAGGAAGGGGAAATGATTGGTGAAGGAAACCAGTTCATTATTATCGGAAGATCGGAATGTATGGAATAAGGTGCCACAGGTGACTGTTTTTTTCTGGATCATTAAGATTATGGCGACCACTGTTGGAGAAACTGCTGCGGATTTTCTTAATTTCAACCTCTTTTGGGGGTTATCTAATACAACCTTGGTGATGAGTGGACTGCTGATTGCAGCACTATACTTCCAGATGTCAGCATCAAAATATGTACCTGCTCTTTACTGGCTTGCTGTTGTATTAATCAGTGTCGTGGGTACGCTCATCACTGACAATCTGGTGGACAATCTTGGCGTATCACTGGAGGCGACCACTATAGTTTTTTCTATCCTCTTAAGCCTGACCTTTGGAGTCTGGTATGCCAGTGAGAGGACATTATCTATCCATTCGATTATTACCAAAAAGCGCGAGATGTTTTACTGGCTAACCATTCTATTTACCTTTGCCTTAGGCACAGCCGCTGGAGATTTAGTTGCAGAAAGTCTGAACTGGGGATACCTGCTCTCAGCAATTATTTTTGCCGCTCTGATAGGCGCGATAACACTCGCTTACTATCGCTTTAAGCTAAATGCAGTAACTGCCTTCTGGCTTGCATATATTCTGACTCGGCCATTAGGAGCATCACTGGGTGACTATCTTTCACAGGACCGGAGTGAAGGCGGGTTAGAACTGGGCACGACGGGAACAAGTATTATTTTTATTGTTATTATTCTCGGGTTAGTGATCTATTTAACCAAGACAAAGAAAGACGAGGTAGCACTTTAGAAAATATTGAAATTAATACTCAGTTAAGACTCCCATCACTATCCGTTTACGATTCAGAGTTAGAGTTAAAGGAGGCCATGAGAAAAGGAGCTTTGTCATGAACACAGATCCTAAAGTACTTATTGTTACTTCGGCATTTGGAGACGGGCATATGAAAGTAGCCGAGGCCATCGAACATTCATTTCGAAGTCGGGGCATTAGCCGGATTACCACCTTGGATCTATTCGCTGCAGTCCATCCTACCTTGAATGAGCTATCCCGAAGATTCTATTTGAACAACACAGGGTATACCCAAGAATTTTATGGATTCTTGTACACAATGACGAGTAAGATGAGGCCAGAGCAGTTCATGGGTAGACTCATCCATTCTATGGGCAAACGAAAAGTGCAAATGATCATCGACGTGATACAGCCGGATATTATTATTCATACCTTTCCTTATTTGGCTGCAGCTGAGCTAGCATCAACAACAGGAAGTCGGATGCCTCTATTCACGGTTATGACGGATTATGTAGTTCATGGCAGGTGGCTTCACCCACAAACGACGAAATATTTTATCGCTTCAGAAAGCATGAAGGCAACTCTGATGGCAGCAGGGATTGCTGAAGAGAAGCTTGTGGTCAGCGGGATCCCTATTCGCGAGGCTTTTGAACAGACTCAGGATCGTGGAGCACTTTTACGCAAACATGGGTTACATGGAGATCGCCAATATCTATTACTAGCGGCAGGGGCTTACGGCGTATTAAGTGATATTAGCAGTTTAATAAAAAGAGTACTGCTTCAATCAAGCTTCGATGTCATTGTATTATGCGGGAATAATCATAAGCTTCGAACAGCTACGGTGGAGCTTTTTCAAGAGAACCCTCGTGTTCACATTTTGGGCTATACGGAAGAAATGCAGGAGCTGATGTGCATAGCTTCCTGTCTATTGACCAAAGCAGGCGGGATTACCTTGACTGAGGCGATGGCTCTAGCACTTCCAGTTATCGTCTATCGACCACTCCCCGGTCAGGAGGCAGGCAATGCAGAATGGTTATCTGGGCACCATTTGATAGAGATCGCACGAAATGAGGAGCAGTTAGTAGAGCAGCTTCAGCGATTGGAGCATATGGCGTACAGAGAGGAAAGGGAACAGCATATGAGGGTCTTTTCGCGGAAATCAGCCTCGGATGCTATTGTTACCGAAGCCTTAGAGGCTATTAAATTGCGTCAGTCCTCTGTTCCCGCAGTAAAATCCATGCTTGTTGAAGGGCAGGCGAAGACGATTCATGGATATTATTAGGAAGAAAGAAAGGCAACAGCAGACGTTTACCCGCCTTGCAATAATTCTCTTTTTTATAGAATGGATAAGAGGTGCTGTCCTAATCACGTTCTTACCCACTTATATATTGACGAGCTGGGGGCTTACAACGTCAGTAGTTGGCATTGCGGTCTCCGTACACTATTTAACGGACAGCTTGATCAAAAGCTTCATTGGCTATCTCTTGGATAGATATCCTGGGCGCACCGTGCTTCATGGAGGGTTCTTTCTAGGATTCGTAGGTCTGTTAATGATGGTGACAACGCATAGTCCGTGGATGCTTATTGTAGCCTCTGCTTGCTTGGGGGCTGGATTCTCACCGATCTGGATCCTATGTATGAGCCAGGTATCAGAGGAAAAACGAGCACAACAGATGGGTACGTTGTACGTATACTGGATGGCAGGTCTAGGTCTGGGTCCCGTAATGATGAATTTATTAATGGGTGGTGGACTGTCACTGTCCCTTGCTGTCATTGGATTATTTTTTGTAGCGGGCTGGATCATGGTAGGTCTTGTGAAGATGAACAAGGTCTCGGTGCAGCGTGTGAATATATCCGTAGGCGAGCAGTTTGTATCTCTATGGAACAAAGTGAAGAAAGGGGGATTTCTCGTCCCTGGCATGCTGCTGCAGACTACAGCGGGCGGGATACTGGTCCCTTTTCTAACCAGCTTTGCTATTTCTCATTTAGGTCTGTCCCATTCTCAGCTGTCGATCGTGTTATTTATGGGAGGAGCAGGTGTAGTTCTATTTCTTGTGCCCATGGGAAAATGGTTTGATCAAGTTGGAGGTAAATGGTTCCTTGTGATTGGGTTCGGCGTATTTGCGGTTGCCTTGTTCGGCTTAACTTCTATTAATTCCTTCTCCGCCGCCATTGGACTCTCGCTTCTGCTGGGATGTGCTTATGCTGCTTTACTTCCCTCTTGGAATGCTTTAATGGCCAGTTACATTCCCGAAGATTCCGTAGGGATCAGCTGGGGCTTATTGTTTTCTATAGAAGGTTTAGGGGTGGTTATTGGTCCGCTAATTGGAGGCTGGCTGGGAAGCTCAGGGAATCAATTGCTGCCATTTCAAGTCAGTGCCTGTTTGTTTGGATTGATTAGTGTTGTCTACTTACTATCCCCTGCCCGATTATTTATTCACAGAAACAGAGTAATCGAGAAGCTTCCAAATGTATCGTAGTTAAGATTTATTTAATAGACTCTTCACAACGAATTTAGGAATTGCACCTAAGCTTAATATGCAAGACTAAATAAGTAATGAAGGGAAGGAAAAAGAATGAAGAAGAAATGGTTACTCACAGGAGGGGCAGCAGGGATTAGCGGGGTTATCATGCTGGCTACTGGACTGACGGCGTTTGCGGGAACCTCTGGGTATGAGGATTATAAAGCGGCACTTAAGAATACTGCAGAGAACATGCAGAGTATTACCGTACAAGCTGATGCGATACTTAAAGATAACGGCAGTGTTCTTAGTCAGGCACAAGGAAGCTTGAAAGCAAACTTGGCGAATGAAGCCGTTAGTGGGGCTGTAAAGATTAGCGGGTCACAAGGTTCCCATGTACTTAGCCTCTATAGTCAGCCTGACGGACAGGTCTGGAGGAGTGATGCTTCCGATATCTATTACGTAAAGCAGGATATAAAGGATAAGAAGGATCAGGAATCAGGAACAGAACCCAAGGAAGCCGTTTGGTTAAGTAGCCAAGAAGAGACAATCATGGATGCTTTGATCGGTAATTTGAAGAATGAGTTCACATCTACCACCGATAAAGACGGTGCCAAGCATATCTCGCTGCAGCTTGATAATGCGCAAATTCCGGCAGTGATGCAGGCTTTAGCCCCAGTTCTGTTCAAGAATCTTTCAGAAGAGAAGGATCATGAGTCCAGTAAAGACACTGCTGTAGATTCGAAAGATCCAGAAGATCTTATTCAGCAGAACCTGTTTGATTTTCAAGCCATTGATATGACGAACGGCGTACAGATTCAAAGCATCCGTCTGAATGCGGATATCACTCCAGCCAATGCGCTTCAGCACCAACAGTTAGATCTTACGTTTGTGGGTCAGGATGAGCAAGGAGCTTCCCATACGTTGGCTGCTAGTCTGGATGTTCAACTCTCTGCATTCAATGCGACTACGACAGAGTCTATTGACCTGACAGGTAAACAAGTGCAGCAGGTGAAAGAGGATCATGAACACGGACATCATGATTAACGTTGTTGTGATTAAATAAGTGTGGAACAACTAAAAAGTCTGCAAATAGAAAGTCTCTATGATGTGAATGGTCATAGAGACTTTCTTTGTTTAAGGGTTGTTTTAGCATATACTAGTGCTAGGCAAGCCCCACAATTTGGAGGTGTTTGAATGAAAACTTTAGTTAACGAAAGTGACAACTGAAATGACTTATGAAGAAATCAGCGAACTTATTAGTAATTAATCAATTTAACTTCTACTGAACTCCCCCGACTTCCGGTGCTGCCAACTCATGAATACCAAAGATAATGCAATGATCGTGAGCATAATCCCAAGGACTTGAAATCCCTCAAAGTTGAATTTTTCTCCCATAATTATCCCTATCAACAAGGAAGATAGGATGGTTCCCAGATATCTTGATGTGTTAAATAAGCCCGATGCTACACCGATGATTTCTTTTGGAGAACTTTGGAACAAAGCGGCTTGCAGACCTACATTGTTCAACCCATTGCTAATCCCGAAGGCAGCCAATGCCACACATACACTGATAACCGGTGAAGTCTGATTTAATGTGACAAGCCACACCGATCCCAATGTCATTAGTATTGCGGATACCAGCAATGCTGGCCGGGGGCCAGATCTATCGATCCAGCGTCCTGCTATTGGAGCAGTAATCAACGAGCATAATCCTAGCGTTAGCATGAGAATCCCGGTTTGGAACTCACTGACATGCCGTACCATTTGCAAATAAGATGGAATCCCGAAAAAGAGGGAGTAAAAAAGTACGTTAACGAGCATAAATTCAATATTAACCAAAGTCATCGCCGGATATTTGGTAAAGGTACGCAAAGGAATAAAGGGTGACTCCGCTTTTAACTCATGCCGGACGAATACTCCTAACAAAGCGATTCCTGTTAGTAGGGCAATAACATTTACTAATGCGACATGCCCGGATGATTTGGCTGAGAGCAATCCAACAAGTAAGGCGATCAGTCCCATCGTGAAGAGCAGGATTCCTGTCACATCCATCAAATTAAACCAATTTCGAAAGGATATCCCGCGGGTAACGGTTGTTGACGGTTCGTCCTTAGGGATATTTCTCCAAGATAAAAGAAAGCTCGCCACGACGAATGGAATATTGACGAAAAAGATAGCGGGCCAGTCCCACCAGTGAATGATGACCCCGCCAATAAAGGGTCCAATGGCTGCCGCTCCGGACAGGAATATGGACAAAACAGACAGCGCTGTCGCTTGTTTCTCCGTAATATGAATACGTACAATGGCCATTCCAACGGCTACCATCATGCTTGTTCCAATGGCTTGCACAATCCGGAACACGATGAGCCACCCGAAATTCGGGGATATTGGAGCTAATAAGCCTGCAATGAAGGATACGACAAGGCCAGTAAGAAATATCTTCCTCCGGCCGAATAAATCGCTGGCTTTTCCCATAACAGGTTGAGCGACACTACTTGCAATGTAGAAAGAAAAAATGATCCAGGAAACACCTGTATAGTCAAGCTGGAATACATTTTGCAGCCTTGGAATAGCAACAGAAACCATTGAAGAATTTAAAGGATTCAATAATATCCCCAAACCCACTGAAATCATTAACCACCTGCTGCGAACACTCATTATGAAGCCTCCCATTACTTATTAATTTCATCGTACTTGAATTCGTTTATTCATTCCAACGCATTTCATGTTATGATCTCATTGATTTGAAGGAATGAATGGAGGCATGAAATGGAACTTCTGCAATTGCAATATTTTCTCGCAGTAGCTCGTTTGGAGCATATGACTGAAGCTGCACGAAATCTACATGTTACTCAATCATCCCTAAGTAGAACGATTCAACGTTTGGAGGAGGATCTTGGGGTCCCTTTGTTCGATCGGGTAGGGAGAAAGCTGCGATTGAATGAGTTCGGCAGACGATTCCTTCGCCGTGCTGAAAGAGCTTTATTTGAATTGGAGCAGGGAAAGCAGGAGCTTAGTGATTTATCTCACCCGGAACATAACACGCTTGAATTAGCGGTGACCACCGCGAGCACATTACCCAATATCCTTCGCGAGTTTCGAAAAAAGAGACCTGATATTCAATTTCATGTGCAGATGCTGACCACGCAGGAAATGATCACACTTTTGGATAGAGGAGAGGTGGATTTCTGTTTGTCCTCACCACCTATAGAAGGGGACGATATCGAATGCCAAATCGTATTTATCGATCCAATCCTTGTAGCCGTTCCAAAGGGGCATCGGTTGGCTAATCGAAGTAGCATATCCTTGATAGAGCTGAGAGATGAATGGTTCGTCGGGGTTAAGAGTGGTTATGGAACTCGGGATTTAATAGACTCTGTGTGCCAATCGGTTGGATTTGTGCCTAAATATGTATATGAGGGGGATGAACCTGCAAGGCTTAGTGCGCTTGTGGAAGCTGAAATTGGCTTAGCCTTCATTCCAAGTACGGCAAGGAATTCACGGGAAGATATCAAATATCTCCAAGTTGAGAATCATGAATTGGAAAGAGAGATTGCTTTGATTTGGCACAAGAGCCGGTATATTTCGCAAGCTGCTCTGGAATTTCGTGAGGTAGTTGTAGAATATTTCGGAGCGATATCTAAAGAGCATTAAGATAATTGAGGATGGGTATCGAGAGGTATTGAACTGGATACATAAGAACAATTGCATCCAGCTCAAGGACACATGGTCTAAAGATATATTTTATAATGAGGATGTAGAAGAATCTGGTAGTGTTTAGTTATCTGATGTTGGTTCTTCCATAAACCATGAGATATGGGTGCATCTCTTACAAATAAGGATTGCAGCGTTTTTGTTTGCCCAGTCAAATCCTAGAAATGATGCTCCGCTTGTGTTAAGCAGTTTATAATCCAGATCAAAGGTATCGTTTTGACAACAAGGACAGGTTATTCGCGCGCCAGCAGCACTGTATCTCATTTTAAAACCTCCTGTGAATTTGTATAGTTCTTTAACGCATCTGAGGTTATTAAGGTTTCATGTACTCGAACTTACTAGTCAATTTGGGGTGAAATTATGAACAGCTGGGAAACAGCTTTGTCAAAGGTATGTGAGCTTTATTTTTCATCGGAAGTGAATTCGAAATTAGAATGGATCTTGGTTGGCTCGGTGGGTTCGGTTTTACAGGGCTGTGAAATGACTCCGGGAGACGTTGATATTTATACTAAAAATAAAGAAGGGATTGCACAATTTGCAGAACTTCTGAAGGAATATTCCCTGATAGACAAATGTGAACTTCCTCATGGGGAGAACTGGTTATCCTCTTTAGAAGAACCTGCATACACTCAGACCTTTTCTTCGGGCTTTTCGTGGACAAAGGGAAGTTGGATTATCAATGGATTCAAAGTGGAAGTCGTTCATATCTCCAACTCAGCGGGAATTCCTGATTCTATGGATGGTGATGGGATATGGGAAGGTGGGCGATTCATTTGGAACCATTGTAAGAATGTAACTATCGGACGGTACACTATTCCTACGGTTCCTCTAGAAATACAACTGGAATCTAATTTAAGACGACAACGGTCCGACAGGACACAAGCGATTATTACTGCACTGCAAAAATATGGCTACGATCAAGAACTAATCGAAAAAGCTCTATCAAAGAAACACTTACCTTATTTTTATTCTCAAATGAATGGAGCTAAGTGATTTATTAATAAAAAAGGAATATACTGGTATAATATGGTTGGTAATCATGGGAAGGGGTTGATTTCTATGTCAGACTTTTTTAATCCAGGACCTAGTTCGAATACGACGGACCCTGGTGGTCATAAAGCAAACCATGATGTCAATGCGCAGAAATATCATACACAAGGCGTTCCCGGATTTTGGAGCGAAGTGACCAATCTTTTAATTGTGGTGGCAATCATTGCAGTTATATTCTTACTCATATGGATCTTTTAATGGTGTTGTAATGAAAAAAGGACAGCCCTCATTCAACTTGAGGGCTGTCCTTATCATTATTGAGTGGAGTATCCTCCATCGATGACTTTTTCCGAACCTGTAATACCCATGGACATTAAAAAGATGACTCCTGATGAATACAGAAGTCATCGGATTGCTCCTTAATTAGGTGTCCCCTTTTCCAAATAGCTGGTGTCGCCAACTTTTCCTACCGTAAACTTGCCGTTCTCCCATTCGACGATCGTCACGCTGGAATTCGGCAAACCACCTTTGCTCATATCCCAAGCTTTAGGGTCAAGCCCCATGACCAAATCCAAGATGGTGATGCCGTGGGAAACGACAAGGATATTCTTTTTCGACCCTTGATTATCGGCAATGATCTGGTCTACTGCCGCTTTCGTCCGGGCGAAAACCTGAGCCATGTTTTCTCCGTTCACCGAGGTGTAATCAAGTTTCTGGAACGAAGCAACGTTTGTATGCTTCATAATATCTGCTTGATAAGCGCCTTCCAAGTCACCGAAGTTCATTTCTCTCAACCGCTTATCCGTTTTCAGAATCATGTTTCGGCCTTCCAAAATGGTATCGGCCGTATCTACCGCACGTCCGCTCGAGCTGCTGTATGCTGCGCTGAACGGAATGTCATGCAAGCCTCGTGCCAGGTCCTCGGCAACCTCGATACCTTCTTCCGTAAGCGGAGCATCCGAGAAGCCCTGCATCCGTTTTTGTACGTTAAACAGCGTTTCGCCGTGACGAACGAAGTAGAACGTGAGCTTGTTTTGGCCGTTTTCCGCATAGCTCTGATCGCCGACTTTTTGCACCGTGTATTTGCCGTCTTTCCACTGAATCTTCGTTACGCTGGAATTCGGCAAGCCGCCCTTGCTCATATCCCAGGCTTTCGGGTCGAGACCCATGACCAAATCGAGAATGGTGATGCCATGCGAAACAACAAGCACATTCCCGCCTTTTGTTTTATTTGCTTCAACAATTTGATCCAGCGATGCTTTAGCCCGCTCGAACACGCCTTGCATATTCTCGCCGTTCACCGAGGTGTAATCGAGTTTCTGGAACGAAGCAACATTTGTATGCTTCATAACATCTGCTTGATAAGCACCTTCCAAGTCACCGAAATTGATTTCTCTCAACCGCTTGTCTTTGATCAGCTTGAGATTGCGGCCTTCAAGAACAATATCGGCCGTGTCGCTTGCCCGTTCGCTCGTACTGCTGTACGCAGCAACGAACGGAATGTTCTTCAAGCCTCTGCCTAGATTCTCGGCTACTTCAATTCCTTTCTCTGTTAGAGGAGAGTCGGAGAACCCTTGCATACGTTCTTGTACATTGAATATCGTTTCTCCATGCCGTACCAGATAGAAAGTAATCCCTTGATCTTGATCTTCCTTATTAGCAGTATTATCTGCACTTGCACCAACATTGCCTACACTAAATGAACTTAAAACGAAGAAAGCCATCATGACAGTAAATAACTTAGATAAACTCTTGTTCATATACATATCCCCTTTACTATCTATTTTGAAAGCGTTAACATTGTAATTATATCGAGGGTCTTAAATTCAAAATATCCATTTTTTAAGCAAAATTAAGGCTTATTTTTTCATGTTTCGTTTGAATGTGAGATGTACTTATATATCCAAATTAAAAAAAGCTATTATATAAAAATGAATTTGCGGAGTATAATGCTATTTAGCGTTTTGACCAAAGAAACGGATGAAGAGAGGTGAACGGTGGCTTTGGATTACATTTATGAAAGCATTCAAATGAACAATGATTTGCCAATTAATATATTTCTTCATAATGCGCAATTTGTGGAGGACCACTGGCATGACAGCATTGAGTTACTGTTCGTTCTCAAAGGGAAAGTCGATGTCTATATTGAAAAGAAAAGATTTACCCTAAAAGAAGAGGATGTCTTGATCATCAACAGCAATGAAATTCATTCCATTCAATCCCATGAGAATAATTTGGTGCTTGCCTTGCAGATTCCCATTTCATTCATTAAAACTGAATTTGCCGATATCGATCAAGTTAGGTTCCTATGCAAATCCTTTCTATATGGAGAGGAAGAGCAAGAGAAATTTAATGAAATCCGCTCTTTATTAGCCGAAATGATGTGGGTATATAACAAAGAAAATTATAGCTATGAGCTCAAAATAAAGTCGTTACTATTCCAGCTAATTTACGTACTGCTTTGGAAATTCAGAGAGAGTCGCGAAGATAATAGTAGTCGAATTGGTTCCAAGTACACAGAGCGTATGTTAAGTATCGTGAACTACATCCAAGGCAACTATATGAAATCACTTAGTTTGTTCGATATTGCGGAGCAGGAACACTTATCGGTTCCATATTTGTCTAGTTTTTTTCAGAAAAGTATGGGGAAGTCCTTTAGTCAATATGTCAATCAGCTTCGATTGAAGCATGCTGTCAGAGATATTACTTACACGGATCATTCCATTACTCAAATTGCTATGGACCATGGATTTCCGAGTTTGAAATCTTTTCACAAGGTGTTTAAGGAGGTTTATAAAATAACACCGATTCAATACCGTAAGGATTTGCAAAGGTATGAGGAGCATGAGAACCTGTCTTCAAATGATTATGCAACTTACTTGGATTTTGATCGTGAGAATGCGTATGAGGCTTTATTCAAGTATTTGCCTTCACCTGATCAGCAAACAGCCGATAAGACGCTTGATAAAGGTGTAGTCTCAAAAGAAATTAGGGTGCATCTCTCCGGTAAGAGTACGGTGATTAAACCTTATTGGCGAAAAATATGTACGATAAGCAAGGCGAAGGAAATTTTAATGAGTGAAGTGCAAACACATTTAAAGTTGATTCAGGTAAAGGTCCAGTTTAGTCATATTAGGTTTCATGGGATATTTGATGATGAGATGATGGTTTATCGTGAGGATGTACAAGGCAGTCCGATTTTTAATTTCTTCTATGTCGGACAATTAATAGATTTTATACGAAGCATTGGACTTCGCCCTTATATTGAGCTTGGCTTCATGCCTAAAGATTTAGCGAGTAGTGAGTCTTCTTTCTTCTATAAGAAGAGTAATCTGAGTAAACCCAAGGACATAGGGAAGTGGAGAAAGCTCGTGGAGCAATTACTTTTGTTCTGCAAAAACCGTTATGGCGAAGAAGAGATGAAGCATTGGTATTTTGCTTGCTGGAATGAACCTGATTTGCAAGTTTTTTGGCCAGATGCGTTCGAAGATTATGGCGAAATGTATATTCAGACTTATCAAGCTGTTAAAGCTAGCTGCTCTAAATTCCAAATGGGGGGGCCAGATCTTTTTTCAGAAACGGTATATCAAGAGTCTTGGTTAGATCATTATTTAGATTTCTGTATCACAAATCATTGTATTCCCGATGTTATTTCGTTCCACAGTTATCCAGTACGAGAGCAGCGAGTAGTAGATAAACCAATATCTTGGATACATTTAAGTAACGATAATTATTTGAATGAAACGATTCATTTGTTAAAAGATAAACTGAAAGCAAAGCTCTCGCAAGTGCCTGATGTTCAAGTAACGGAATGGAATTCAACACCATTTCACCGCGATTTGACGAACGATACCTGTTATAAAGCAGCCTATATTGTGAAGAATGTACTAGAGAATTTAGATGAACTGCAGAGCTTAGCTTACTGGTCCTTGACGGACTTACTGGAGGAGCTGCCGCCAGCAGAGGAACCCTTTCATGGTGGATTGGGCTTAGTAACGAGCAATGGAATTCTAAAGCCAGGTTATTATGCTTATGAGCTGTTAGGCAAGCTTGGTGATCGCCTAATGGAGCTTGGCGCTGGATATTGTCTCACAAAATCGTCGCAAGGCTATCAATTGATGGTTTACCATTATTGTCATTTTGATCGATTGTATGGTACGTCTGATTCACTAGGAATTGACGCTTTGAATCGATATCACGTCTTCAGAGACACGAATAATTTAGAGATGAGTTTTGTGATCCAAGGAATACCAAGTGGTGTATACAAGCTTCGTCAAACTACGATAAATCGGGATCACGGCAGCGCTTATGATACATGGCTTGAGATGGGTGCACCAAGTTCACTTGATGCAGAGGAAGTGGCCTATTTGAATCGTAAGGCTGTACCCAATCAAGTGAGGAAGACGATTGATATCCAAAGTTCGCTCGATATTAAATGTAAATTAAACCCTCATGAAGTTCGATTATATGAACTATGGCCTGTGTATGATGTATAGTGCTTTTAAATGAAATCTTAATAGGTTTAAAAAACTATATAAATCAATACACTCAAAAAGGGCTGATCCAAATCCATTTCATGGATTTGGATCAGCCCTTTTTTATGATTTTATTGAAAGCGCTTAATTTACTAATGATAAAAATCATGAAATTTGGTCTATTTTTGATTAAGAAACGGAAAGTGGAATGGATGAAAATTGTCTATAATCACAAATGTAAGGGGTTACATTATGGTTGGTCGAAGCTTCCTTACTATGAAATTTACAGGGGGTACGTGTATGAATAAACAAGTTTCATGGAAAGAAAGAATCAGTTATGGTCTAGGAGATACGGCTTCTAATCTTATTTTCCAGACGGTTACCTTATATTTAATGTTTTACTACACGGATGTATATGGGTTGAATGTCGCAGCTGTAGGAACCTTATTCCTTTTAGCGAGAATTATTGATGCGTTCGACGGACCGGTATTTGGAGTCTTAATTGACCGCACGACTTCGAAATATGGGAAATCCAGACCCTGGTTTCTTTGGTTATCGATTCCGTTCGCGGCAATTGCAATTCTTGCGTTTCTGTCTCCGGATTTCGGGGATACAGGAAAATTGGCTTACGCGTATATTACCTATATTCTACTGAATGTCTTATACGCAGGTATTAACTTGCCCCTCACTTCGATTTTGCCAAGCATGTCAAGTGATTCACAGGAAAGAACGGTAGTGTCATCGGTTCGTATGATTCTGGCGCAAGTAGGAGCTATATTTGTCAGTATTGCGACACTACCTCTTGTTGATGTATTAGGAAAAGGCGATCAAAAACAGGGTTTTATGTTAACGATGATGATCTATGCTGGTGTAGCAGTCGTATTTTTCTTGATTACATTTAAAAATGTAAGGGAACGTGTTCAAGTTGAAGGCAATCGTCCCGTCCCTTTTAAAGAAGGAGTAAAGGCAATTAAAGGGAACACACCTTGGTGGATCCTTTTGGCTACTGGCCTGTTCGTATTTATCGGAGTTACAGCAAAGGGTCCTGCTACTATTTATTACTTTAAATATAACCTAGGTAGAGAAGACTTAATTCCGCTTGTTAATGGCCTTAACGTTCTAATGTTACTTGCGATTATACTAGTTCCTTATTTTAGTAAGAAATTAGGTAAACGGAATGTGGTCTTTACGGGGATGATCATTGGTATTGTGGGGCAAATCATTGTCTATCTAGGTGCACAGATGATGTCTGTTCCGCTTGCATTAACGGGTGTCATAATCAGTAATTTTGGTGGGGGCTTTGCATTTGGTCTACTGTTCGCGATGATTGCTGACACGATTGATTATGGAGAATGGAAATCAGGAGTAAGGGCACCAGGCTTACTATCTGCCGCAAGCAGTTTTGGTGCTAAGTTCGGAATGGGGCTTGGGGGTGCGATTGCAGCTTGGGTTCTAGCGTTAGGGAAATATGTACCGAATCAAGCGCAAGCGCCATCGGCTTTGCTAGCAATTGAATTCAATTTTGTATGGTTACCCTTAATTGCGAATGTCATTGTTATTCTATTATTCCTGTTTTATAAGTTAGATAAAGATGAGCCCCAAATGATTAGTGACTTGAAAGCTCGTAGAGGCCCCGGAATTGGAGCCTAAATAAGAATTATATAATTAAAACTAAGAATTTAACTTGGGAGATGAAGGACATCATGGAAAAATATCTATATGAAAATCTGTTGGCAGAACTAGAGAGACGGACAGAGGTTAAGAATGTCAAAGGTCTAGACATGATGATTAAAAAGCTTCCAGATTCAGATGCTGAGGGAGAAATGGACGCTCGTGTTTTGCAGACAACCATCGAAAGTGCTGAAAAGATGGCTGCGATGGGCAAGCCACCTGAGGGAGAGTTTGATTTAATGGCAATGGTTCAGGGGATGCGTGCAATGATGGGCTCGCCGAATACAGATGTAACAACAACGGATATTCTTACAGAATCGAAAGATATAGAAGGTTCAGAGGGTTCTATCCCAGTTCGGATCTATTCTCCAGCTGAAGGCTCGAAGGTCCCGGCGGTAGTCTTCTTTCACGGTGGTGGTTTCCTGGGAGGTACTTTGGATGTAGTGGAGAATCCGTGTAAAGCAATTGCTGAGAAAGCAAATGCAGTTGTTGTTTCGGTGGATTACCGCCTTGCACCTGAGCATCCGTTTCCTGCAGGATTAAACGATTGCTTTGATGCTGTTCGCTGGGTATATGAGCATGCGGCAGAACTGAATATAAATCCGAATCAAATCGCAGTATGTGGCGATAGCGCAGGTGGGAACTTATCAACGGTATGCGCGATGAAGGATAGAGATCTAGGAACAGGTATGATTAAATTCCAGGCTTTGCTTTATCCGACGGTGAACATGGCTGGGGCAGCAACGGATGATTTCGAATGGAATATCGAAGAGTACACGATTAACAATCATCATGAGCTGATCAAGGGACTACTAATGGGTATGGGGGATATGACGACTATGCTGGACAATATTTATTTACAAGGCAAAATTCCTGCAACAAGCGCCTATACTTCTCCCTTATTAGTAGAGGATTTAAGCGGTATGCCTGACACGTTAATTATTACTGCACAGTATGATTATTTGACACTTGAGTGTGAAGCCTACGCTAGAAAACTACAACGTGCAGGCGTTAATACACAGTATATCCGATATAATGGAATGGACCACGCGTTCATGGATAAAATCGGCGTTTACCCACAAGCAGAGGATTGTATGAATGAAATTGCTAGAGGAATTAAGCGCATTTTCGGATAATAACGTGCATGGTAATATAAAAGATCGCTCTCCTTATCTTGTCTAATCAGCAAGATGAAAGAGGGCGATTTTTATTAAAATTTCACCACTTTCTTATTATTAATACACAGCTTTTTTAGTATGTCATTCTGATGTTATACAGTAGGCAGGGGAATTCGTCTGGAAGCTACAAACCCTTGTTTTTACAGAGAAATTTGAATGTTCAGCAAGCCCTAGGTTTAGTTTTTTTCATGAAGAAAATAAGACTCCAGACACATCTCAAGAGCTGTGTCTCTTTGTCGTACTTGTATAAACAAGCGCTTTCCCAAATCTCATCCCCCAGACGGAGAAAGTATCCATCTGGAGCCAGTTATCTAAATTTAGATTCTAAAATAAAATGAATTTAACAATGGAATCACTCTTTAAAAATCGTACGGGAGAGGATGGTTATAAGGTGGAGAAAATTATAGAGGTACAGGGGATTAGCAAGGTCTATGCGAAAAGAAAGACGAAAGAGAAAATACATGCCGTTCGTAATGTTTCTTTTCATGTAAATCGTGGTGAGGTTCTCGGTTTATTGGGCCCCAATGGGGCTGGGAAAACATCAACAATAAAGATGCTTTGTGGTTTGTTAGAATCGGATGGGGGTTCTATTTCCATTAATGGTTTAGATATATGCAAGAAGAGACTGAAAGCGCTAGAGCATATTAGTGCTGTATTAGAGGGAAACCGGAATTTATATTGGCGTCTTACCGTACGGGAAAATTTAGAATATTTTGCAGGTAACCGGGGGTACTCTCGGAAGCAAATAGTCGATCAAACAGAGAAATTATTAGGGCAATTCAATCTTAAAGAAAAGGAGAATGAGCTGGTTAATGGATTATCCCGGGGGATGCAGCAAAAGCTGGCAATCGCTGTGGCGTTATTAGCTAATACGGATGTCATCTTGCTGGATGAGCCAACGCTCGGTTTGGATGTTGAGGTTAGTTATGAATTACGTAATATTCTAAAAACGATAGTAAGGGAAGAAAGACGTACGATCATTATTAGCTCACATGATATGCCCGTCGTTCAGGAGCTGTGTGACCGTGCCATTATCATTAATAAAGGTGAAGTTGTGATTGATGACAGGGTGGAGAATTTACTTAAGTTATTTGAAACAAGGGCATATTCCATTAAGCTGGGTGAGCAATTAAGCCTAGAACAGGAGAATAAACTGTTGAGTATATTCCCTTTAAGTACTTATAAAGCAAGCTCTCATGAAACGATTGTGGAAGTGAACTTAGAGCATGGGCAGGATATCTACGAGTTGTTTGATCTCCTGAAAGAGGAAGGAACCATGGTGGAAAGTATTGATCGTATTACGATTGATTTTGAACAAGTGTTTATTCAGATTGTGAAAGGAGGTAGAACTCATGAAATGGCTCCATTTATTTAATGCGAATTTTCGTAAGGAATATATTGAGATGAAACGTTATCTACCGAACACGATTGCGTTAGTAGCCACTTTTTATATTATATTTCTGGCTGCATTTTTTGGAATTATGTTCATAGGAGATCCGGCCAGCTTTGATACGAATGTTCAATACTCCATTGTAAGTGTGGTCTTTTGGAGCTTAACGATGATGACGATGAATTTTATTGGTTATTCGGTAATCACAGAAGCGACGCGTGGAACGTTAGAACAGTTATATATGTCTCCCTTGGGCGTGTGGAAAATCATGCTCACGCGGATCATCAGTCAATTGGGCTTACAGTCTGTTATTATGATCCTTTTACTCTTTGGTGCGATGCTGACCTCCGGGCAGTGGTTGAGCTTAAATCCTATGACTACGATCCCAATCATTATAGTTACGATGATAAGTATGGTGGGGGTCAGCTTTATGATTGCTGGTTTGGCTGTTATCGTGAAACAAATTCAAGCATTTTTACAGATTTTCCAATTCGTTTTGATGGGACTTGTATTTGTTCCGATATCTGTCGCACCATTTCTGGCGTTTGCTCCATTCGTCAAAGGCGTGAATATGGTAAGAACAGTGATGATAGAGAATCTTACGCTAACGGAGTTGCCCTTATCAGATTATGGCGTATTACTATTAAATTCGCTAGTGTATTTGATTTTAGGGCTCTTTGTGTTTGATCGGTGCGAGAAAATAGCCATGAAGAAAGGTCTTCTCGGGCAATATTAGCCTACACAAACGTTTATTCTTTAGGTATAGCTAATACTTATAACCTGCCATAACTCATTGGTGTAACGGTATAGGCCATCGGATATGCTATATTAATTTTAATAATTTTTTACGAGGAGATTAATATATGAGCACTCAAACCGAACCTAAACAACGAACCGTTACTCCATTTCGATATGATATTGTTGGCAGCTTCCTGCGCCCTCAAGCGTTGAAAGAGGCTAGATCAAAATTCAAAAACGGCGAAATTACCGCTGAGCAGCTGAAGGAAATTGAAAATAAAGAAATCGTTAAGCTAGTGCAGAAGCAAAAAGAGGTAGGCCTTCAAGCTGTAACTGACGGCGAATTCCGCCGTTCTTGGTGGCACCTAGATTTCTTCTGGGGATTTGATGGTGTAGAGCGGACTATTATTGATCAAGGCTACCAGTTTAACGGCGCGCAGTCGAGACCAGAAACAGCCCGATTGACCGGGAAAATAAGCTACTGCAGCCACCCTTTTGTAGCGCATTATGAATTCTTAAAAGGCGCTGCAGGCGAGGGCGTTGTTGCGCGTCAATCGATTCCTGCAGCTGCGCAATTCCTGTTTGAGCTGGATCGGGCAGAAAATAAGGAAAGCACGAATGAATTATACCCGAATCGTGAAGAGCTAATTTCGGATATTGCCAAAGCATACAAAGCGTCAATTCTTGCCTTTTATGCAGCGGGCTGCCGCAGCATTCAAATCGACGATTGCACGTGGGGAGCTCTGTGCGACGAACAGTTTATAGCATTTATGAATCAGGTTGGTGTGAATGTAGCTGAATATGCGAACGAGCTTGCGAAGTTGAACGAAGAAGTAGTATCCGGTCTGCCGGAAGATCTGGTTGTAACGACACATGTATGCCGAGGCAATTATGTTTCTACTTATGCTGGAGTAGGCGGAGGTTATGAACCTATCGCGCAAACACTTCTGAACATCAATAACTACTCAGGTTACTATCTGGAGTTTGATACGGAACGGGCGGGCGATTTCAAACCTTTGCGCTTCCTAAAAGACAATCAACAGGTCGTGCTTGGTCTGTTCTCTTCCAAATTTGGTGAGCTGGAGAGCAAGGAAGATATCCTGAAGCGTATTGAAGAAGCAAAGCAATATGTTGATCTGGACCGGATTTGCCTGAGCCCGCAATGCGGATTCGCTTCTACGGAAGAAGGTAACCACCTGACAGAGGAGCAGCAATGGCGCAAGCTTGCGTATATTAAAGAGATTGCGGAAGAGATCTGGAATTAAGGATAAGTAAAAAGTTAAAAAAACACCTTAAACCGCACGGATATTCATCCGACTCGGCTTAAGGTTTATTTTGATTTAAAGCGAGTGCATCGATATACTTGGCTAGTTCTATCTATACCAGTGACTAGATTAGGGAAAATCTCCCTAATAAAAGCCGATCATTCCTCTAAATGAATCGAATCAGGGAATTCCTCCCTAAAAATCGGGGGATAACTAAATTCACGACCAAATCAGTTGAATTATAGGAAGGAATTCCCTAATTGTCAGCCTAATGATCAAATATCTCTGAATTTTAGGGAGAAATTCCCTAATCTATAAAACGCAAAGTACAAAAAAGGGAGCTCTCGTTAAGAGGCTCCCTTTTTTGTACTTATATTATTTTGTATAGTTATCGAAGTAACCTTGAATATAAATCATTGGTGTTCCTTTGTCTCCACTACCAGAAGTCAAATCAGATAATGAACCAATCAGGTCCGTTAATCTACGAGGTGTAGTCCCTTGGGCTTCCATCGCACCAACCAGATCCTCATTTTTATTCTGGATATATTTAGAAATGGCTTGTTTCAGCTCTTCACCACGAAGATGAGAGAAGTTGTTATCGGCCAAATATTTCAATTTCACCTCATTTGGCGTTCCATCAAGTCCTGCAGTATAGGCAGGGGATACAACTGGATCTGCCAGTTCCCATATTTTACCGACCGGATCTTTGAATGCACCATCGCCATAGACCATTACTTCTACAGTTTTACCTGTAATTTCTTTAATTTTTGCTTGGATACCATCTACGATAGGTTGGCAGTTATTAGGGAATAGCTTTACGCTTTCTTCTGTTGCTTTATTAGAGCCAAGCAGACCATAAGCTTCGTTAAAGCCGCTGCCATCGATGGATTGTGTAAGAACATCATCCAGACCAAATACTTTTTCAGCACCATTGCTCATGAGAATTCGTTTGGTTCTGAACCGTGTGTGAATATCACAAGTTAATACATTTTTTGTGTAGTTTAAAATGGTTTTCGGATTGTTGGAGAAGATGACTTCACAAGCCACACCTTCAGCTTCAATTAAGCTTTTATAATATTCGATATAGTCAACACCTGTGAATGGGTGCTTAATATAGCCGAAATGTTCACGGAACTGAGCCTCAGTTAATACATCCGTCCATGGATTGACACCCTTAGCATCTAATTCGTCGATGTCTACAAGATGGTTGCCTACTTCATCCGATGGATAGCTTAACATTAAGACTACTTTTTGTGCCCCTTTGGCAATTCCACGCAAGCAGTTAGCAAACCGGTTACGGCTAAGAATAGGGAAAATAACACCCACAGTCTCTTCACCGAATTTTGCTTTAATATCAGCAGCAATATTATCAATGGTCGCATAGTTTCCTTGTGCCCGAGCCACAATGGATTCTGTTACGGTTACAATGTCGCGATCCTCTATCTTAAAACCCTCGATTGTTGCAGCATTCAATACGGTCTGAACTACGATTTCTTCTATGTTATCCCCATTGTTAATGATGGGTCCGCGAAGTCCGCGCACCACTGTTCCAACTACTCTTTCCAATACAATCTCTCCTCTTATAAGGGTATACTCTCTATATAAGTAATGGTTTTTATCCTATATTACTATACCCTTTTAAGCGATATAAGTGAAATTAATGTTTGTGATATCTAATATAAAAAGGATTTATAGAGGGAGCGCCGTATGAACAAAATGGATCGATTGTTAGCTATAGTGCTTGAACTGCAGCGAAATAAAATGTTACGGGCGGAGGATTTGGCGGCTACGTTTGAAACGAGTGTGAGAACTATCTATCGGGATATTCAGGCACTGAGTGAAGCGGGCGTATCCATAATAGGAGCGCCAGGGCAGGGCTACTCCTTAATCGAGGGGTATTTCCTGCCACCCGTTAGTTTCACGCTGGACGAAGCAGTGACATTGCTTATCGGGACTGACTTTATCGAGCAGTGGTTTGATGCCCACTATAGCAATAAGGCTAGAAGCTCTAAAGCAAAGATAGAAGCTATCCTTCCAGAAGCCATCCGCAGTGAAGCGTCACAGATCCGCAAAAGTTTTCGTTTATTTGCATCCGCAGCAGATATAGCACCAATACAAGAAAAGGCATGTCTGGAAGCCATTCGTCGAGCGATATTGGAGGAGAGGAAAATAAGATTTCGTTATGCCAAAAGAATCGCCGAAGCCGATGGGAACCGTCAAAGTATTCGTACGGTTGCTCCTTACGGACTTGTGCTTCATCAAGGATCATGGGTACTCGTCGCTTGGTGTGAATTGCGTCAAGGCATCCGTCATTTCCGGTTATCCCGAATGAGGGAGCTTATAGATCTGGAAGATAAATTCATACTGCCAGCGGATTTCCAATTGGAGGTATACCAACCTCCTGATGATCGCAACGTTCATGTGCTTATCTTAGTCCATTCGGACATAGCCGATAGGGTAAGGGAATCGAACAATTTCTATATTGAAACTATAGAGGAGCATGCGGAAGGCTTACTGGTTACTTTTCGAGTTCGAGAGCCAGCGGAATTGCTGCAATGGGTGCTGGGCTGGGGAGGCGGCATGGTTGTGCTAGAGCCGGAATCTTTTCGCCATCAAGTTAGAAACGAGCTGGAAATAATGTTAAAACGCTACTGACATAACGCTGTCAGTAGCGTTTTTGTATACTTGGATAATTAATGACTAGAGGAGCTGAAATATGATGATTACAACTAAAGAAGCCTTACAACGTTTTGAAGAAACTGCGACATACTATATTCATGAATTAGAGCGATTCAATCTGGAACAGCTGAAGCAAAAGCCAAGTGAAAACGAGTGGTCCATCGGACAGATGGTTCAACATCTCATTAACTCGGCACTGTATATGCAGCTTCGTAATATTGATCAATGTCTGGCGCCAAGCCAAGATCCCTTAATATCTCATGTAGGGAAAACCGAGGATGGTGCGGCTATATTTGCACAAGGAAGCTTTCCACCCATTCGTATTCAGGTTCCGCCTTCTGCCCAATATACACCGGAGCAGCCGGAGAGCAAAGAACAATTAATTCAAGGGTTACAATCAGTCATCCAAAGAATGAGAGAGGTCGAACCGTCTCTTGAAAAAGCGTCCAAACTTAATACCGTATCTCATCCGCGATTCGGTGGACTATGCGCGGAGGAATGGTTCCTGCTTATTGAAATGCACTATCGTCATCATCTTCTGCAGCTGGAGCGATTAAACAAGGAATTGTTTCGGAAAGTGATGTAAACCAAAAAAAGAGGCCTTTGCTGATCTACAGCAATGGCCTTTCGTCGTAAAAGAAATGATCTTTAATTTCCTGAGCCAAGCGTCGCTTGAACATAATCTTTATATTCACTCGGATTAACACCAAAATGCTTCTTGAAAAGTCTGGTGAAATAAAATTGATCATGTATACCGATTTGCGTGGAAATCTCTTTGACATAAGGGTTGCCCTTTAGAATTAACTCTGCGGCCTTCTCCATTTTTACGGTATTAATGTAATGAATGATACTTTGGCCGACTTCTTCTTTAAAGATTCGGGATAGATAGTTCTCACTTAAGTTGACCTGCTTGGCAATCAGAGATAAGGTCAGCTTTTTCTGATAATTTGCATTGATGTAATCAATGGTTTGTTTAACATCCCTATTATGGGTAGTCACAATCTGTTGTTTTTGATGGGTGAATAATTGAAATAAAAGCTCCATCTGCGTTAGAATCTCAGCACTTCGCTTACTATTTGCAATATTCTCAATAGTTGTTTTCAAAAGCTTTGGATCTTCAACGATAATGTGAGCATCGCATAATGGAAGATAGTGCAGACAATTGACGATGAATGTTTTGGCTTCAGCCGGCTTTATTTGTTTCGATCTGCAGGTCTCAAGGAAATTATGAATGGCTTGATTAACGGCTTCAACGCCGGAGCGTTTCCAGGCCTGTATTAAATTTGTAGAGAACTCATGAACGTTTTCGAAATCGAGCGTATCATTTAAATGGACAATCTCGGGATCAATAATCGTTATATCGTTGTAAAATTGGATTTCCAAGGATTCTTTACATCGCTCTAGCATTACTTTCGCCTCAGCGTATCCTCTAATGGGCTGGGAATAAACAATGGTAGGGGTAATGGAAATATACATTTTGATCAACTGGATGACTCTATGGATAAAGTCGGTACGGATAATTTGCTGATTATCTAAGGTATCAGTGGAGATTAGCAGCAACAATGCATTCGATTCAAGCTGAATAATTTCGAATTGATCTACGGTTTCCAGGATATCTAAGATGATGTTTTCAATGAAGGATACCGAAAGTTGATTTTTCCGTTCGCTAGGGCTGGCGCTATTTTGCTCAAAGGTAATGTAGAACAAATAGCAGCTATTTTCACTAAAAGCGAGTGTTATAGAATCTTGCTGTTCAAGCTGGTTCATATCATAATAGGGGTCGGTAAAATAATCTTTTAAAATCGCATTTTTTACACTCTTTAAATTGTGTTGCAATAGCTGAGATTGTGTCTCTAGCTGCTGCTTGGACTGAAGCTGTTCTTGAATTAGGTGCGTGGATTTCTCCAGCAACTGGATGAGGTCCGCAGTCTTCATACTAATCTTAAGCATGTAATCTACAGCGCCAAGAACTAATGCTTCGCGAACCAACTCATACTCCCCGTGGTTACTTGCCACCAGGATTTTTCCTGCAAACCCTCTGTTATTCAGTTCTTTTATCAGCTGCAAACCATCCATATTAGGCATTTTGAGATCTGTAATGATGATATGGGGATTAAATTTCTCGACAAGGGTTAAAGCTTCAATTCCGTCAGAGGCTGTAGCACAGATCATATATCCAAGCTCTTCCCACGGAATCATGGTTCTGAGCGCGACTTTTACAATAGGTTCATCATCCACCAGCATTACATTATACATTGGATACACTAGTATCACCCCTTATCTTCTTCGTAGGTTTGTTTGGGGATAATTAGGCGGCAACAGGTGCCTTGACCCACTAAGCTTGTGATGAATAGTCCGTAGCTCTCACCATATTGAAGCTTAATGCGATCGGCTACATTAGAAATTCCGATACCGGACAGCGTATCAGCCTTTTCCGATTTTTTCGTGTCAAAGCCTTTTCCGTTATCAATGATTTCAATAACAAGTGTGTATTCATTTTTTGCGTAAACCTTAATGCGAATAAGAACCTTTCCTCCAATATCCGTAACCCCATGGATGATAGCGTTCTCAGCGATCGGCTGCAGAATAAGTTTAGGAATCAGACTATCTAAGACCGATTCATCTAGATCATATTCAACGTCAAATCGATCAGCATAACGTATTTTTTGAATGGCAAAGTAATTGTCCAGATTATTAAGCTCTTGTTTGATGGTTATCTCCTCATCTTGATCGATGATGGTACTTCGCAGTAATTCTGCGAGAGAGGAGATACCATCACTTAGCACCGGAACCTGGTTAATCATTGCGAGCCATCGCAAGGAATTTAGAGTGTTGAATAAAAAATGAGGGTTAATCTGTGATTGTAGCATTTGTAATTCAAGCGAACGCTGCCTCTTTTGATCTTTCTGTTGATCCTCTATCAGTTGCTCAATCCGGCTGACCATACTATTAATCCTATTTGCCAGAACACCCATCTCATCGTTACTGTGATCTTCTATACGATTGGATAAATTGCCATAAAAAATTTGATTACAGAAGACAATAATTTGTTTGATAGGCTTCAGGATACTTTTATACAAGACGATGATAATTAGGATACAAAGGACTACAATGATGCTGACAACGATAAGGAGTCCCGTGGTGATTTTACTTGTCTCAGAATTAATATAAGAGAAGGGAACCGTAGAAATCATGTACCAGCCTAATTGATTATTATTGATATAGGAGATCTGATGCATTTTGCCATTGACTAAGCCTTGAAAGGAATGGTTCTTCTGTGACTCTTGTTCTTTGATTTGGTTGAAAAGTTGACCTTTATCATAGGCTGCTCCAAGTGTTGTACCCTTTAGGTTGGAGGACATCACTATTCCTTCTCTATTCATGATAAGCAGATTAGAACCAGTTCCTAAGTCCACACTGGAAAGAATGACTTTTGAGAATAACTCCCCGCCGATAAAAACAAACACATAACCTAATGGAACGCCAATGTCTTCTTGATCAAAAATTTTACGCCCCAGGACAATCGTATGGGAAGCACGATAGCTTTTTACATAATTAAGACTGTCATAAGGAGCATTCAGATCTACCTGTTTCATGATTTCCCCATATTTTGAATTGGGAATGCCATCATAGCCTAGTTCATAGATCGGTTCGTTCTTGGAATCTATGATCCGAACGTTCTGAACATATCCCGGATAAATGGTTCTGTACACATTATCCATAGCGTGGTTAATGGTAGCATTGCTAGGAGCGGGTTCATTAGGTGCTGCCGTTAAACGCTCCTGAATAATAGGATTGGTAGAAACAGATCCGGCAAGATATTGATAGTTATTAAGCTCGCTTAACATCGTTCGATTGAGCAGTGTCAAAGCCTGAAAGGTAGATTTACTTAATTTATTGTTAATGGATTTGGAGTAGATAGTATAGGAATAGAAACCTATAAAGATGATGGGAATCACGGAAACGATTAAGAAGATAACGGTTAAGCGATTTTGAATTTTAATTTTTCTTATGATTTGTGGGGGACTAGGAAAATACCGCTTCCCTTTGTTATGACTCAGGTGGATGACCTCCCATTCGATATCCTTTACTTACAAGTTAACATAAAAAGAAGAATGGAATATATATGCATGGGCGAAAAGCAAGAATAATCTATGGAATCGTTAGTATTATCCATTCCTTTAACTGCTAAGTTTACAAGTCATGTGAGTCTGATGAATAAGTATATCTGAAACCTGAATGATAGATGGATAAAATAATACATAGGTACGTTTGTATTGTAAATGTAAATTAAACGTAAACACTTCTATACTTAAGTTATCAGATAAAGCGTTTTCAATATTGAATCTGTGATTGGATTGATAGCAAGAACATCTTAAGGAGGGCGTTTATGAGAAAGACGATGAGTACGTTATTAGCGGTTACGCTGCTAGGTGTAGGGTTGGTTGGCTGTGGGAATAGCACGAATAAACCTGCTGCTTCAAATGATTCGAATGCAACAAAAGCTACAAGTACCGCGCAAGCCACAAGTACAACGAACGCTGAGAATACTTCTAAAGAGGATGCTAAGAAGGAATTTGATAACAAGGAACTGAGTATTGCTGTATTCCAAGGAGGATATGGCGCCGATTATTGGAATGAAATTGTCAGCAAATTCGAGAGTACTTATCCAGGGGTAAAAGTGAATATGACGATCAACCCTAAGGTTGGTGAAGTGATCAGACCACAGATTGTGGCCGGTAATCCTCCTGACTTCCTATCTGTTACGGACACAGAGCAAAGTGGGATTATGTTGTCCCTCATTAAAGAAAAAGGACTCCTAGATATCAGTGATGTATTCGAAAGCAAAGCATTAGATAAAGATGAGACGCTAAAGGATATGATTCTTCCAGGAATGCTGGACAGCACAAGATTTCAGCCGTATCAAGACGGGAAGATCTATCTGGCACCTTTTAACGCTGGACCGATGGGCTTGATTTACAACAAAACATTGTTCGCGGAAAAAGGCTGGAGTGTTCCTGAGACTTGGGATGAGTTCTTTGCTTTAGGCGATGAGCTGAAAAAAGAAGAGAACTTCTTGGTCAATGCAGATGGAACGAAAACGAAAAGAGCGTTGTTCACTTACCAAGGCATCTATCCGGACTATTTGGAAGAAATCCTGTATCCTGCCATTGCTAGTGCGGGTGGTAAAGAAACGTTAGATAAAGTATTTGCTTACGAGGAAGGATCATTTAAGAACGACACGATCAAAAAAGTATTGGATATTTTCTACAAAATATCTAAAGACGGATATCTGATGGATGGTACGGTTGCCCTGAATCATACCCAATCGCAGACCGATATGATGATGGGGAAAGCGTTGTTTATCGTAAACGGCAACTGGATGGAAAATGAAATGAAGGATTCGCCTAGAGAGAATGGCTTTGAATTTGGGATGACCACTGTGCCTGTATTTAATAAAGGGGATCAGAAGTACGTGCTTTCCAGCTATGAGCAATTCTCCATTCCAGCAAAAGCTAAAAATCCAGAGCTGGCTAAAGAATTCTTGAAGTTCCTGTATACGGATGAGTCCGTTAAATTATTCGCGGAAAAAGCTAATGGTGCGTATGCACTTAACGGTGCGAAGGAGCTGTCGAAGCCATACTTGACCAAAGGTGTATATGACATGTTTGAGGCTTATAATGGTTCCATTTCAATTCTGCAAGGCTGGCAATCCTTACCGAAGGGCTCCAAGGTTAGTGTAGTCACTGAAATGTTCAAAAATACGATGACGCCAGTCATGACAGGTCAAATGACCACTGACCAATGGATGGATAATGTTGAAAAAGCTTTTGCACAGATTCGTAAAGAGAAAGCAGCTAGTAAATAATTTATAGCATCTCATGCCAATGCATCCTGTTAAGAATGGATAAGGACATCTATGAACAGGATGCATTTTGCATGAAGAGGAGTGAGAAAGATGTCTGAGATGCAACTAACGGAAGTAGCTCCTAGAAACAGAAAAATAAAGACTAAGTCAACGAAAACTAAAAATCCGAAGCTATTCATAGCCGTATGTACCATTCCTGCGCTACTGTTGACTCTCGTATTTATGATCATTCCAACCTTTCGGGCATTCGTTATGTCTTTTACGGATGCAACCGGGATGAGTGATGAGAACAAGTTTATCTTTCTGGATAACTATAAATATATGTTCCAAGATGAGATGTTCCTCAAAGCGCTTAGTAATACGTTCAAGCTGATGCTGGTCGTGCCGGTGGTTACCTTAGCCTTTGGCTTAGTGCTTGCTTTTCTATTGACGCAGACGAAGCTGAAAGAGCGCGGCTTTTACCGGACAGTATTCTTTTTCCCCAGCATTATCTCTTTGACGGTAGTCGGGATCATATGGTCCTTTGTATTTCATCCGAACATGGGGATCTTGAACAATATTCTCTCAAGTATTGGGCTGGATCAACTGACTATGACTTGGCTTGGGGATAGCAGAACTGCATTATGGTGCGTAGCGGTCACTCTGATCTGGCAGGCGGTTGGTTACTATATGGTGATGTATATCGCTGCTATTGATGGGATTTCTGCGGATGTGTTCGAATCGGCGACCATTGATGGTGCGGGGTATTTCCGGAAGCTTATCAGCATTACGATCCCACTGTTAAAAGAAATCATTGGTATAACCTTCGTGCTGTCCCTGGCGGGTACGATCAATTTAAGCTTTATAGTTGTAACTATCATGACTGGCGGTGGGCCGGCAGGTGGTACTACTGTGTTACTCCATTACATGTACACGCAAGGTTTCCAAAATGCGAACTTTGGATATGCCATGGCGATCGCAATCTTTACGCTTGCTTTTGCCTTTGCCCTTTCTTTTCTGTCCAGACTACTTACAAATCGAGCAGAAGGGTAGGGGAGAAGGGTGAACAGTAATCAACAGAGTCTTATAAAAATGAACATTATCAATTGGATCACTCGGCTGTTTCTGATTGTGGCTACCATTGTTTTGTTATATCCGTTTGTATGGAATCTTTTAGCCTCATTTAAGAGCAACACGGAATTTTTAACCGATCCTTTTGCCTTTCCACAAGCCTTACACTTGGATAATTATGTACGTGCTTTTCAGAAATCCAAGATGGGAAGTTATTTCCTGAATTCTATCTTTCTAGTGGTGCTTTCAACTGCGATTCTAGTTATTTTTGTGGTCCCTATAGCTTATGTATTAACAAGATTTAAGTTTTGGGGTTCCAAAATGATTCTTAATATTTATATGGCGTGTATCTTTCTTCAAGCTTCTTATATTATGGTCCCTTTATTTATTCAAGTGAATTCTTTCGGGATGCTGGACAATCGCGGGATGCTCGGTTTGATCTATGCTGTCCTTCAGTTTCCCTTTGCGATCTTTGTGTTGAGCGGATTTCTACGATCTGTCCCTAGAGATTATGAAGAAGCCGCTAAGATTGACGGTTGCGGGAATACAGGGGTACTCGTCAGAATCATTGCGCCACTGGCTAAGCCAGGAATTGTAACGGTCTGTATGCTGGCAGCGATGGGCTTTTGGAATGAGTATCCACTGGCATTAGTTCTAATTCAGACGGATAGCAAAAAAACATTACCGGTGGGCTTAGCCAATCTGTTTGAGGTTCAAAGGTATGCTACAGATTGGAGCGCACTATTTGCCGCATTGATCTTGGTACTCATTCCAACGATTCTCCTATATGTGGTAGGACAAAAACAATTGCTCCAAGGCATAAGCGCTGGCGGAATTAAGGGCTGAACAACAAAGTCATGGAGGGAATTTGTGTGGATAAAGGAAGATTTACACTACCTGGTGAAACAGGAATGGAAGAGGTCATAGCTGATCTTGTAGAGAGATGGGGCGTAGATGCTGTACGTGACAGTGATGGCACGAGTCTATCGCAGGACATTATTGATATGGGTCTGCAAATCTATTCAACGCTATGTCTGGTGCGTGAGGACAACGAGTGGGCAAAGCAGCATCCACAGTATAGACAGCAGATTTATCTGATGTCTGCACCATTGATTGTGACATCGAAGGTAAACACCATCGATATTATGGCAGATTTTTTTGCAGATCAATTTGTTCCTAACATAGATGTAGATATTAAAAAATATTGGCAGGTTGTAAACCGGACCACAGGAGAAATAGTACCTTCGGCACATTGGAGTTACGCAGAGGGGATCGTCACGCTTGAGCAGGCGGAACAGTTTCACAAATATACCGTCAGTTTCTTGGCCTATCAGATTTGGGAACCGGTCTCTATGTACAATCACATCACGAATAACTGGACGGAAGAGCATCGCCTACCACTGGATGTTCGTTATCCCGAGGCTCAAGAGCAGGTATTGAAGGTGCTGAAAGATTGGCTAGCAAAGCATCCGAAGACTGATATCGTTCGTTTTACTACCTTCTTTTATAATTTTGACTTGATTTTTAATAAGGAAGGTAAGGAGAAGCAAGTTAATTGGTTTGGCTATCTAAGCTGCGTAAGTCCATTAGCATTAGATCAGTTTGAACAAGCCTATGGATATCGTCTGACTGCGGAAGATTTTGTGGATCAGGGACGATATAACACACCGTTTAAGAATCCGACGCCAAGGTATTTGGACTGGATGGAATTTAATCAGAAATTCATTGCAGGTTATGCCAAACAATGTGTTGATATGGTGCATGATTTTGGTAAGAAAGCGATTATGTTCTTTGGGGATCACTGGGCAGGCACAGAGCCTTATGGTAAATATTTTTCCCAGATTGGGCTAGATGCGGTGGTTGGGGCTGCCGGAGATGGGGTTACGACCCGTATGATCGCGGATATTCCGATTAAGGATACTGAAGCCCGTTTCTATCCTTACTTTTTCCCAGATGTATTCTTTGAAGGTGGAGATCCTGTTGGGGAGTCCATGCCGATCTGGATAAAATGTCGCCGGGCACTTATGCGTAAATCGGTTGGAAGAATGGGGTATGGCGGATATCTAAGTCTGGCGTACCAATTCCCTAATTTCATTGATCATGTGACGGAGATCGCGGCTCAGTTTAAAGGCATTCATGCAAATGCTGAAGGGACTCAGCCATATAAAGCTTCGTTTAAAGTGGCGATTCTTAATACTTGGGGCTACATCCGTTCTTGGCAGACACATCAGGTGGCTCACTCTTTATGGAATCAAAGATGTTATTCCTACATAGGGGCACTGGAATCGCTCGCAGGACTGCCTTTCGACATTGAATTTATAAGCTTTGATGATATTCGGCAACACGGGATTGATCCTAGTATCGGTGTGATTATTAATGCAGGTGATGTTCATACTTCTTGGAGCGGTGACGATCACTGGAGCGACCCGAAAGTGGTGGCAACGCTTCGCGAATGGGTGCATCAAGGCGGCGGCTTTATTGGAATTGGTGATCCAACGGCTTATGAGCATCAAGGGGTTCTCTTTCAACTGGCAGATATTTTAGGTGTTCAAAAGGAAATGGGTTTTACAGCAAGCGTTAATAAGCCTAAGGTAACGCCAGTAAAGGAGCATTTCATTACGGAAGATTTGGAAGGCGACATCGATTATGGTGAAGGGATGACCATGATCTATCAAGCAGAGACTGGCGCTGAAATATTGGATGTGCAGGACAAAAGCTGCAATCTTGCTGTGAATTCAGTCGGGGATGGTCGAGGTGTTTATATTGCAGGGCTGCCGTATAGTATCCAGAATACTAGATTATTGAGCCGGGCGATCTTTTGGGCTGCACATCAAGAGAATCAATTGTATTCTTGGTTCTCAGTGAATCCGAATGTAGAGTGTCATGCCTACCCTGAGACTGGGCGCTTTTGTGCAGTGAATAACACAGCGGAGACCCAGAAGACGACGATCCTGATGGAGAATGATATGAGACTGGAGCTGGAATTGAACGGAATGGAAAGTGTGTGGCTGGATATGAATTCTATGAGGGCATACATTTAAGGAGTCCGTCGTAGCTACGGAGAATATTTGGACTTCCGGCCGCTGTTGTCTCCAAATTTCCTGAATTGTACCGCTTCGATAGAGTAATTGAGGAATTTCTCCCTGAAATTCCGGGATTTTTGGTCATTAGACTACTAATCAGGGAAAACCTCCCTAAAGTTTAGCTGATTCGATAGCAATTAAAGGGATCCCCCTTATTATTAGGGAGTTTTTCCCTAATTAGTTTAGAGCCGCCCCCTTCTTCAATTTTTCAGGGAAGGGGGCTTTTGCTTTTTAAGCATAAGCATGCATCCATCAACCGCAATGTTTTTGGCGAGTTCTTCTTACTTGGATTGAGATGTTCTGGGGTTTCCGTATCTAGAGAATCCGGGACAACTTACGATACGCCCGCGGAGAAATCCCCTCATTCGCCGTGAACACCCTGCTGAAATAATGGATATCGGGATAACCGACCTGATCGCCCACCCGTTCAATCGGCCAATCCGTTTCCCGCAGCAGCTTACGCGCTTCCCTATGCCGGATCGAGCGGAGGTATTCCCCGGGGGGCATACCTGCGACCTCACGAAAGAGCTTGGCAAAGTGGTCCTCATGCATATTCATGGATGTGGCCATGGATTTATTGGTCCAGCGTTCTGCTAACCGCTCTTCTATCTCATCGATTAATGCTCTGAGCCGCTCGGTGTGAACCGAAGATTTAGCAGCATCCCGGGAGTTTTGCGTTCGAAGCAGCGAAGTCAGAATGCCGAGTAGTAGCCCTCTACAGACCCACTCATAGCCGGCAGGCCGCATGGTGAATTCATGAACGAGTTGTTCCATGGCATGAACACATTCGGGAGGCGGAGAGTAGATCGGTTCTTGTGACAATGGCATGAAAGGAGCGGTCACGGCTTCAAAGGCGAATTTATCGTCCATTACATCTTCCTCATTAACTACCATATCTTCCTCATGTGTAATAATGGATTCCCCAAAGAAATCAAAATGGATACCAATAAGCTTGGTGTCAGAATCCGACAGGATCGCATTCTGATGATATACCCCAGCTGAGAGAAAGATTAGCTGCCCAGCGTTCAGTACATATTCCACCGTATCCATCTTTGTTAATAATTTGCCCTGGCGAACATAGAGTAACTCGTAGTCATATAGCCTTCTTCTTGGAAAGGTGCAAGGAGGAAGGGTCTGCAATTGTGCATAGTGAATTCCGGGTGACCAATCACGAGAGGGCACCTGTTTTCTAAGTGGATAAGAGGGATCTTTGTCAGACATGGCACTGCCTCCTTGATGTTTAATAGAACATATCGGAATAATGCAAAAAGTCTCTTTTTTTCCTAAATAAATCGAACTTTGAATCTATTATAATATAAATAAATAAAGGATAGAAGTACATCTAAGTCTAGGGAGCCAAAAACGGAAAACAACAAATTTGAGGAGGGCTCAAATGAAAAAGGGAATAAACATCTGGTCGTTTCGCGAAGGAACAGAAATTAAAGAATGTGTACGTCTAGCCAAAGCTGCTGGATTTGAAGGGATCGAGCTGTCCTTGAACGAGTCAGGTGAGCTTGGTCTGCAAACCACTGAGAAGGAGGCGCGTATTCTTCGTGATTCCATTCATGAAACAGGTCTAGAGATCGCAGGATTGGCAACAGGGCTATATTGGTCTTATGCGATGACTAGTGAATCTGAAGCGAATCGAACCAAGGCAATCGACGTATGCAAAAAGCAACTGGAGCTGGCGGCTGCGCTTGGTGTAGATACGATTCTTGTCATCCCTGGCGCTGTTGGTGTGGATTTCATCGAGGGCTGTGAGGTTGTTGATTATGAAAAAGCTTATGATAGAGCACTGGAAGCGATTAGTCATTTAGCCAAGGATGCTGAGCAAGCGGGCGTTTCTATTGGTCTCGAAAATGTGTGGAATAAATTCTTGCTGTCTCCGCTTGAATTACGTACTTTTATTGATACGGTCGGTTCCAGTTATGTAGGTTCCTATCTTGATGTTGGGAATATCGTGCATTCCGGTTATCCAGAGCAATGGATACGGATTCTAGGCCATAGAATCAAGAAGGTGCATTTCAAGGATTACCGTCGGACGGCTGGTGGGCTTCACGGATTTGTTGATCTGCTCGCCGGGGATGTGGATTATCCAGCAGTTATGAAAGCGCTTGAAGATATTGGATACAACAATTATGTTACCGGTGAAATGATACCGTCATACACACATTATACGGAGCAAATTATTTTCAATACTTCTGCTGCTATGGATACTATTCTCGGACGTACCACTTTCAAAGCTTTAGCGGGGGAGGCTTCACTATGTTAAGAATAGGTTTGATTGGTTTTGGATTTATGGGCCGGATGCATTTTGATAATTATGTTCGCTTAACGGAAGAGGGACATCCCATCGCCCTGAAAGCTATCTGTGATTTGCGAATTGAGGAATTAAAAGACGGTAAGGCGGACGGCAATATGAGTACCGCTCGGGAAGTGTATGATTTAACAGCTTACAGTCTCTATGATGATCTGGAGAAAATGATAGCGAATGAGGAACTGGATATGATCGATATTGCAGTTCCTACTTACCTGCATGCTGAAATGGCTTGTTCGCTGCTGGAACGAGGATATCATGTCTTTTGTGAGAAGCCGATGGCTAGAACTTCAGTAGAAGCGCAGAAAATGGTAGAAGCAGCGGAGCGCAGTGGAAAGAAATTGATGATCGGACAGTGCCTTCGTTTTTGGCCAGGGTATGAGTATTTGAAAGAAGTTGTGGAAACTGAGCAATTTGGTAAAGTGACGGAAGGGTATTTCTACCGTGGTTCAGGGGCTCCTAAAGAGTGGTTTCTGGATGAGAAGCTAAGCGGTGGATGCATTGTGGATATGCATATTCACGATACGGATATGATTAACTATCTGTTCGGCAGACCGGACAAAGTATCGACCTTAGGACGGAACGTTCTGCCGGGAAGTGGCTATGACATAGCGTCTACACACTATTTTTATAAGGACGCAAAAGTGATCAATGCTCAGGTGGACTGGACGCTGGAGGGCGACTTTGGTTTCTACATGGGGTACAGGGTTAACTTCGAGCGAGGAAATGTTGTATTTGATGGTAGTGAAGTCAAGGTGAATCCTAATAATGGAGCAGGCTTTATGGTGGAGCTTTCGCCGGATGCGGGTTACTATAGAGAGCTGGTCTATTTCCTGAATGCGATTATTCAAGATAAGCCTATTGTCATTTGTACGCCGGAAAGTGCAGCCGAATCTTTGGAAATCATAGAGGCGGAAGTACAGTCAGCGAATGCCGAAGGGGAATGGATTATACTTAACTAGCAGGATATAGAGTAAGCATAGGCGTGACTGAAGGAAAGATCATTGTAGATGATTTCTCCAGTCACGTCTTTTTGGCATGCATTCTCGCCTAACCTTTATTGCGCTGGAATTTTGTATTGTCCCTAGCATAGTGTGATACAGAGCCGTCATATCTTCTTAGCCGTACTTGTTTATCGGAGAACTGTTCAACAATTCCTGAGGCTACCTCAGAATACATACCATCAGGATCAAGCTGCAGGGCAGTGATATAAGTTTGGGATAAAGCGGCTATAAAAAAATCAATGTTTTTATTAAGTGTATGTGGCATGGTATTCCCTCCGGTGATATCTTCAACATTATGAATATAAATAATCCTAAGGAACTATTTTACCACGATTTGCAGATGATTTTGAGGAGGAATTACTTGATTTGGGTCAAAAATATGCGAAATTTGGTCTGGTTTGAAAAGAAACCTGCGGACGGATATGATTTATGTAGTGAAAGGATGATCGCCAAATGACAGAACAGCTACAAAGAGCCAAGGAGTTATACACACAATTTCTGGGTCATTTTTTGGATATGCATAAGGCAGGTTTCCTTAAGGAATATAAGAGTTTTGAAATTCCTAGAGAACAAGAGATAGAATGGCTCAATGAAATGGCCTTGGCGTACGCCGGGCAGTTGTCGATCCGAGATTGGGATGCAATTAATGCACTAGACGCTTTATCGAGAAACTATCAAGACAGCTGGATTGTGGAGAGGGTATCTTCTTTTGCCTCGAGGAATATGATGAGTGCGGATAGCCTGGTTAGATTGATCTACACAGAGAAACTGGTTGGAATTATTGGCTCCCATAAACAAGTGATCTCAAAGGAGCTGTTATTTGGGGCCTGCAAAGTTGCTGTACAAATCCTCGAAAATGTAATTTCACAGCCGATGGTCATTGACCCTGGACATGAGCTTAAGGAGCTTGGCCTTAAAGATAAGAGAGCTTTGAACAGTCGTGCAGAGCAAAGCTTAGAACAGGTGAAGGTGCTAATTAATTAACCGTTGGAGGGGAAATATGAGATTACTTGTAGCTCAACCCAATCATGAGCCCCATTTGGAGCAGCTTTTGAAGGAACTAAAAGAACCGGATTCTTTTGACGCGATGTTGTATCCGGAAGGTTATGTTGCAGATGAAGCCAGTGTGAGGACCTTATGTGAACTAGCCAAAACGTATAACAAGCTGATTATTACAGGATATAGGAACAGTAATAATAAGGATAGAGCGCTAATCATTCATCCTTCCGGGGACATCATTTTGGAACGAGCCAAATCTCCGATGGATAAACAGCTGTATCACCCGTCTATAGTGGAAACGGAAGGTCTCAGGTTTGGTTATTTGCTATGTGTGGAACTGCTGCAAGGATACGTTGGTTTGGAGGGGCAAGCAGAGTCGTTGGATTTCATCGCGCATCCGATTGGGGTAGGCATGTTCAGTGAAGAACAGTTTGCATTATGGATCGAGGAAGCCACTAGAATTGCAGTGAAATATAACACGATGATTATGGGGACAAGCCATGCGGACGGATCTTACCGAAATTGTGGCATCTCGATTCCCATCTCTTATTGGATTGACGCTACCGGAGAACCTATTTATATTTCGAGCAATGATACGAGAAGTCGCATTATTAATCTCAAGACAAGGCAGGTTGATATTCTTAATTTAGGGAGCGGCTGAAGTTGACATACTGTTGTCAAATTGGGTGTGCTACGATTCCATTACAGATTAAATCTGATGATCTATAGAAGAAAAAGAGGGATACACCATGGCTGAACCTTTAAAAGCGATGTACAATGAACAATTTCTGCATCATTTCGGCGAAAAGATTCGCAGTGTACATAGTGTATTTGACACAGATGCGTTTGTGATGTCGGCTATGACGGAACCTTGGGAAACACTCGAACTGAAGGCAAGGATGCGGCGGATTACAGAGACATTGGGAAATCATTTACAGCTTCCTTATGAGGATGCGCTGGCGATTTTGACCGCTATTACTGAGGATTGTGTTGGATTTCCATACTTGATCTTTCCGGATTTTGTAGAGGTATTTGGTCAAGGGGCTGAGCATTGGGAGCTATCTATGCAGGCGCTGGAAAGGTTCACACCAAAGTCGTCAGCAGAGTTTGCAGTTAGACCCTTTCTCTTGCGTGAACCGGAGCGGATGATGGCGCAAATGCTAGTATGGTCCAAACATCCCGATGAGCATGTGCGCCGGTTAGCAAGTGAGGGTTGTCGCCCTCGTCTGCCATGGGGACAGGCGCTCCCGATGTTTAAGCTTGATCCAGCCCCGGTGCTGCCTGTACTTGAGCAGCTTAAGGCGGATTCTTCCCTATATGTGCGCAAGAGCGTAGCCAACAATTTGAACGACATTGCGAAGGATCACCCCGAGGTGGTGCTTGAAACCGCTCGACGCTGGATAGGGACAAATGCCCTCACGGACTGGATTGTGCGGCATGGTTGTCGTTCTTTAATCCGTAAAGCGAATCCGGAGATTATGGCTTTATTCGGATATGCAGAGCAAACAGATGAAGCAACACCCCTAATAACGAGTGCTTCTATCACGATTGATCCTACCCTATTGCGAATTGGAGAAGACTCTGAATTACAATACAAACTTCAAGTTTGTGAAGGAACTCCTGCCCGTGTTCGAATAGAATATGGCATCTATTTCGTGAAGGCTACAGGTCGAACCTCTCGTAAATCTTTCTTACTTTCGGATAAAACAGTACCTGGGGGTACAATTCTGTCAGGTAATCGGACGCATCGTTGGGCGAATTTAACCACTCGTCGTCATTATCCCGGGGAACATCGGATTGTATTGTTGGTTAACGGGCGGGAAGTTGCAGATACGTTGTTGAAACTTGAGGGGGGGCAGTAAATGAAAAAAGAAGTATTGATTTTTATTTCTAATGGATATGCGGATTGGGAAGCTGGCTATATAAGTGCCGAACTAAACAAGCCAGAAAGTGAATACAGAGTGAAGACAGTTTCTTTGAATAGCGACAATGTACAATCTATGGGCGGATTTACTGTTATTCCAGATTATCATCTAGACAATATCCCCTCCCAGTTTGAAATGTTAATTTTAATTGGGGGTACGGGCTGGAAAGATAATTCAGCGATTACTCCAGTGATTGAAAGTTGTATACAGAATAGAACTCCTATAGCTGCTATATGTGATGCATCAACCTTTTTGGCGGAACATGGATATTTAGATAACATTCCTCACACTGGAAATTCATTAGATTACTTAAAAGAGTTCGCTCCTAATTATAAAGGACAGGCAAATTTTTTAGAAAAACAGACCGTTTCCAGTGACGATATCATTACTGCAAATGGTACGGCGGCATTGGAATTTACAAGGGAAATCTTGAAGAAGTTAAAGGTAATGCCATTAGAAAAAGTTGATGGATGGTATCACTTTTTTAAAAATGGATTTTATCAGGAATAATAAAAAAAATGCTCTCCAGTCTGATAGAACTGGAGAGCATTTTTTTGAAATATAAGAGGTGTAGCTGCTTCCGCTTGAGCGACAACCTTATTGTTTCACTTCTGTAACACCCGTAACTTTTCCTTGATCCGAGGTGTCGAAGGTGGATTGATACTTAGCATCTGTGAAGTAAACATTCCCTTCAACCGTTGCATTTACTAAGCTGAAGCCTTCCGCTTCTACGTACACATCACCAATAAATGTGCCGCCTTGAATACGGGCATTTTTACTTTTGATCGTAAGTTTTGGTGCTGTTAGTTTATAAGAGTTAGTGATATTGTGATCTGCATCTTGTGTGTAGAGAGCGATTTTTCGAGCAGGTTCATCTTTATTCGTGAATTGTCCGTCCAGCACGAGATCCTCGGTGAAGGTTAAGTCTTTCAGCGTAGCAGCAATCCAAGTACCGTCCGCACTGATAGCCTTTTTAAAGGCCTCTTCATTATCTACTACCGACGCTGAGGTTACAGCATCAGTGGTGTTATTAGTGTTGCCAGCGTTATTGGTGTTACCAGGTGTAGTAGTGGCGGTAGGGGTAACGTTGGCATTGTTATTGGTTGAGTTTCCGCATCCGACCAACAGCACAATTGCAAATACTGCGGCTACGCTTGCTATCTTTCTCATCTGTATAACCTCCCTGAGTAATTGTACTGATATCCTACGAGCTTAATATAGACTGATTAGTTAGTATTAATGTGGTGTAAGCACAAACGCTTACCGTCCTTGAGGGACGCTGAAGGCATTTCTGCTTGTGGACACAATAATATTTACCGATCATTCTACAAATGGTAATATAGGCCTGGACATCTCTGGCGTATAGTATGACCTGGAAAATATGAATTATTCGAAGAAATTCACGAAAAATAACATTCTTCTTTTGGTGAAGAAGCATTTTAGATTACAATAAGTTAAGGCGGAAAAGGAGCTATACCAATGGCTAAACAGAAATATTATGTAGTATGGGAAGGCAAGCAACCGGGAGTCTATAGCACTTGGGCAGAATGTCAGGCGCAGACGGATCATTATACCGGAGCTAAATATAAATCTTATGAATCTAAAGCGGCAGCAGATGCGGCTTACAAAGCAGGTTGGAAAGGCAATTGGGGAACTGGGGCATCGGCAACCAGTGCGGCTAAATCTAAGGGGACAAATTCTTTTAAACGAAGCGCTACAGTGGAGACTTCAGCGGAAATCGATTACGACAGTATTTCTGTGGATGTAGGTACGCGTGGCAATCCGGGTCCTGTCGAATACAAAGGCGTGGATACACAAACTGGAGATATTATTTTCTCTTGTGGGCCGATTAAAAAGGGCACTAATAATTTAGGTGAATTTTTAGCGATTGTGCATGCCTTGGCGCTCCTGAAGAAAGAGGGAAGTAATAGAACGGTCTACAGTGACTCTGTGAATGCAATGAAATGGGTAAAGCAGAAGAAGGTGGCTACAACCTTGCCACGCGATGCTTCAACAGAGGAAATATGGGTGCTTATTGATCGGGCAGAACGTTGGTTACAAACCAATACATATGACAATAAAGTGCTAAAGTGGCAGACCAAAGAGTGGGGCGAAATCAAAGCAGATTATGGTCGGAAATAGTTGCAGTAAGGCTCTGGGTTTCGGCTAGAGGAGGAGAATTGGGGATGTTTGGAAACGATTGGGATGAGGTATTACAGAATGAAATGCAAAAGCCCTATTTTCTGGAGCTAATGGCTAAGCTAGATAGTGAATATAAGGAACACACAGTCTATCCGCCAAAAGAATTATTGTTTACGGCGTTAAAGCTTACGCCTTATAGCGCGACACGGGTCGTTATTCTGGGACAGGATCCTTACCATGGAGCGGGACAAGCTCACGGTTTAAGCTTCTCAGTAAATCCGGGGGTGCGTATACCCCCTTCCCTGCGTAATATTTATACGGAGCTAAATGAGGATATCGGTGTTCCGATTCCAAATCATGGTTCTTTAATGGGATGGGCAGAACAGGGAGTGCTTATGCTCAACTCGGTACTAACGGTACGTGAGGGAGAGCCGAATTCTCATAAAGGTCTAGGCTGGGAGACATTCACAGACACCATAATGAAGAAGTTAAATGAAAGAACTACGCCGATGGTTTTTATTTTATGGGGAAGTCATTCGCAAAAAAAAGGCGCCTTCATAGACCAAAGTCGTCATGAGGTGATTCAGTCTCCACATCCGAGCCCGCTTTCGTCGTATCGTGGATTTTTCGGTAGTCGACCTTTTTCGAAGGTTAATCAGTTTTTGGAGTCGAAGGGAATGAAAGGGATCGATTGGTTCATTTCGGACTTATAGCTAATGGGATGTTGGGAAGGGGGAGGGAGCTATGAAGCATTGGGTTGGTAAACCGGTTATCATGTACTGCGGCGACGAACCTTACACGATCATGAAAGGCATTCTGCGCAAATGGGATCTTTCCGCTTCTGTAGCGGTCATCGGTCATCAGGAAATTGCTGTGCCATTTCGGGATATTGTGGTCATCAAAGCTTTGGCTCCTAGAGAAAGAGCACTGCCTCCAGTCTTGCATTCTGTGGGTTATGTGATGAGGGAACGGCAGCAATTTGATAATGCAGTATATTTTAAATCGGCTGTAAGTGTCTGGAAAGAAGATCGGCTGATTGCTCTGAATACGACTATCATTTCGCATACCAAAGGTTCAGTTACACTTCAAGATGGACAGAACCTTATGAAAGGCAATCACATATTTGTAGTTCGTTCCTTACGAGGTTAATTTCAGTAATCCTATAAAGAAGCACAAAAAGGTACATCTCTAATCGGAGACGTACCTTTTTTTATTAATGGAACTTCATTCCGTCGTAAGTGCTATAGATTCTCATGCTTGAGAGGCTCAGCCTCTTCCTCTCGATCTGCAACAATAATCTCATACACTCGTAAAAAAATTATTTTGGCAATCATATAAACGGGCAGCGCAATAAGCACACCAATAATACCGTAAAAATCCCCACCTATAAGAACAAGAAGGACCGTGGTCAGTGGATGCACATCTAATGATTTGCCGTAAATGATCGGTGAGAGTACATTATCTTGGATTTGCTGTGCAATGAATATGACGACCAGCGACCATATGGCCATCGTGGGTGATTCAATGAATCCAACAATAACTACGGGGACTCCCGCAAGGAAAGAACCCACATAAGGAATGAAATTGAGCGGTATTGAAATGATTGCCAGCAATAGCGAATAAGGGAGACCTATGATAAGGAAACCGATATACAACATAATACCGAGTACGACGTTTAGCACCACGCGTGTGACAATGAAACTGCTCAGTGCGCTGTCGATATCACCGAACATCTCTTTACCTTCCTTGCGGTATTTTCTAGGGATTAAGCCTTGTAGTTTTGGTGATAGCTTATAGTCATCTTTTAGCATGTAATACAGAATGATGGGCAAGGTAGCGATTAGAATAACAATGCTGGAAACTACGCCGATCAAATTAGACATCGAATTGGTCACCCAAGTAATAGCCTCGCTAAGATATTCTGATATACGGGCAGCTATGTCGGAGTCCCCTTGGAAAAAACGTGACAATGTCGGATTATCCTTTAATGCATTGAACTGATCCTGTAGTCCCTCAACGAGATAAGGAGTGTTATCAATAAAGTTCTGAATTTGTTCTTGCAGCGTCGGCCAGACTAAAATCCAGAAGAGGATAAACAATCCGGCAAACAGGAAATAAATGAGCAGGATGGAGAAGGCCCTGTTTAATTTTCTTTTCTCAAGAAGCCTTACTAAAGGTCGTAACAAGTAGTACATGAAACCTGATAGTACCATAGGAACGAGTAATAATCTGATAATGGCAGCCAGTGGTGCGAATAGAAACATTACTTTGGAGCCCAAGTACAAAATAAGTAAAAAAGCGATAATAGCAAGACTTGTCCGAAAATATTTCTGTTGTTGCAATAGGAACATCCCCCAAGTTTAAAATAATAATCTATGTAGTTTAATAACCCTAATTCACATGTCTTGATTCAAAAATGTGGTTTACTCCCCTTTAGGTAGTTCTTGGCATATCCGTGGAGGGTGTTCATATGGCTAAGGCTACGCCAAGTAAGAGGTCACAACTCATAACCATAACATCATCATTTCGATTCTCGGGGGCTTCGTAGATTATCTTAACTTCCGTCTAGAAGGTTTCTTTGTGGATAGGGTGAATATTTCTGGAACTTCAATTTCGCCTCCGGTTTCCTTCGTAACTTGTCTCGCCTTGACGAGAGATAAAAAAGCAAAAAATTCCCCTAAAGTGGCCAGTGCGGCAGCAATGATTTCATAATCTTCAGCGCTTAATTCTGCATTTTCCTCACTGGTGCCGTTCCCGTTGTTATTTCCACTACTATTTCCATTACGCTTAGTGTTGCTGTTACCGCCCATTTTTTTGTTGTTTCTTCCGTTGGCCATTTCTGATCACCCGCTTTTTCCTATATGTAGTATTAATATGTTTTAAACTCCAGTGATGAGATAGGCAATTGGTATGTAATTTTCTAATGGGCCTGTTTCACCTTGGACGTAGGATGAAATCATTCCATTTATTACATTTTCCCGAAGCATCATTTTTAATGTTAAAGCGCTTTACAGATGATGAAAACGCTGTTAAAATCATAAACGAGCACAAATGATCAATAACAGTCATATATAATCAAATAATGGTCATGAAATTCCAAAGATAAGCGCATTTAATAAATGGGACAGCACTGTAAATAAAAGGAGCGAACCACGATGTTGTTTGAGGAAGAAAGAAAACAAAGAATCGTGCTATTTGTGGAAAAGAATTCAAGAGCTTCGGTACAGGAGCTAAGTCAGGAACTGGGCGTATCGGAGTCTACTGTGCGCCGTGACCTGAAAGAGCTTGAAGAAGCCAAGTTGCTGAAACGAACGCACGGGGGTGCAGTATCCCTGCAGAGCGTTAACTTTGAGGCGGCTTATCCAGATAAGGAAGATCGATTGTTGGATGAGAAGCAGAGGATAGCACGTAAGGCTGTAGAGATGATTCAGGAAGGCGATGCTATTCTGCTGGATGCTGGAACCACAACGCTTCAGATTGCTAAAGAGCTGAGGGCTTTTTCTAATATAAAAGTCATTACGAATTCAATTATGGCGCTTAATGAACTGCGGGATTGTCGCAATATAGAAGTCTCAATTACAGGCGGAATGTTGCGACCGGATACATTGGCTTTTGTAGGACCGATGACTGAGCGCTCTTTAGAGATGGTAAGAGTGGATAAAACATTTCTTGCAACCAACGGATTAGACTTAAGAGAAGGAATCACTACACCTAATATGCTTGAAGCAGCGACCAAGCGTAAGATGATCTCGGTTGCAAAGCAAGTAATTCTTCTGGCTGATCATAGCAAGCTCGGTCAAGTATCCTTCTGTAAGGTTGCCGACGTGACGGAAATGGATCACTGCATTATTGATTCTGGTGCATCTGACAAGTTCATCCGTGAGATTACGCAAATGGGTGTGGATTTCTCGCTGGTATGACCCTAGGTGGAGGCTGTTCTACGGTTAGAAAATGTTTTAATTTGAGTGGTATGGAATCATTGTAAGATCGTTTGGAGAAATTACATTTGCCGCATGTTTAGCCGGTAATCTATGGCTTAGAAAACCAAAATAATTGAGGGATAATTATGATCTATACAGTAACGCTTAATCCTTCCATCGATTACATCGTGGAAGTTGAAGATTTGAGACTAGGTGGCTTGAACCGGATGAAACGTGATTTGAAGCTTCCTGGAGGTAAAGGGATCAACGTATCACGCGTGTTAAATCAGCTTGAGGTTCAGAATAAAGCTATAGGCTTCCTTGGTGGATTCACTGGACGATATATTGAGGAATGGTTGCGGAAAGAGTCGATTTCAAGTGATTTTGTATTTGTTTCTGATGATACCCGAATTAATATCAAGCTTAAGCATGGAGAGGAAACGGAGATTAATGGTGCAGGGCCTGTCATCCGAGATACGGAGGCAGAGGCATTATTACAGAAGATGGCTGTTCTGAATGCAGGTGATGTTGTGATATTGTCCGGAAGTGTTCCTCCTTCACTGGGTGCTGATTTCTATGACAGGTTGATATCTGTATGCAAGCAAAGAGAGGCCGAATTTGTCATTGATACTACAGGTTCAGCGCTGAAAAAGGCACTTCCTCATCAGCCGTTGCTCGTTAAGCCTAATCATCATGAGCTTGCAGAGCTATTCGGCGTTACGATAGAGACTAAGGAAGAAATTATTACTTATGGTCGTAAGCTGCTCGAAGCTGGCGCGAAGCATGTGTTAGTTTCAATGGCTGGTGAAGGTGCCTTGTTCATTACGGAACAGGGGGTATACCACGCCAATGCTCCAAAAGGAGCAGTAAAAAATTCTGTAGGCGCAGGCGATTCTATGATCGCTGGATTCGTTGGCACATTTTCTTTGACTGGAGATTTAATGGAAGCTTTCCGTGCAGGTGTTGCCTCAGGCAGCGCAACAGCTTTCTCTGATGACCTGGCAAATAGAGAATTCATTGAGCAACTGAGACCGCTGATCAACATCTCAGAAGTGTAAGCTAACAGCATTCAAAGTACTCAAGGGAGTTGGAAGAAATGAGAATTACGGATTTGATGATAAAAGAAACAATGATTATGGATTTAAAAGCAACCACTAAAGAAGGTGCAATTGATGAATTGATTGCCAGTCTTGCCGCAAGTGGTCGTATCAATGATCCTGTTCTATTTAAAGAGATGATCCTGAAGCGTGAAGAGCAGTCCAGTACTGGGATTGGTGGCGGTATCGCAATGCCACATGCCAAGACTAAAGCGGTGAATGAAGCGACAGTTGTGTTTGCCAAAAGTGCGACGGGCGTGGAATTCGAATCACTTGATGATGAACCGGCTCGGATCTTCTTTATGATTGCCGCCCCAGAAGGAGCGGGCAACATGCATCTTCGTACATTGGCCTCGCTGTCCAGACTGTTGATCGATAGTGAGTTCATTGAACAGCTGATGAATACCCGAACTCCAGATGAGGTATCCGCCTTGTTCGATGCGAAGCAGGCCGAAGGGGAAGCCAAGGAGAAAGAGAGCGAAGCTGCTGAAGCTGCCAAGAAGTCAGAACCTGAAAAGCTAATCGTCGGCAACCCAGATTCCCAAGCATTCGTCGTAGCTGTTACTGCTTGTCCTACTGGAATTGCGCATACCTTTATGGCTGAAGATGCGCTCAAGAAGAAGGCTCTGGAAATGGGAGTTAATATCCGTGTAGAGACAAATGGTTCAGAAGGTGCCAAAAACATCTTAACACCCGATGAGATTCGGCGTGCAAGTGGTGTAATTGTGGCAGCAGATAAACAAGTGGAAATGGCTCGTTTTGATGGCAAGCCAGTACTGCAAAGACCGGTTAGTGACGGTATTCGCAAATCGGAAGAGCTCATTCGCAAAGCAATGAACGGCGATGCACCGATTTACCATAATGAAGGTCGTAGTGGTAATGAAGGAGAGTCCAAAGAGAAATCAGGCAGTATCGGCAGTAAAATATACAAGGACTTGATGAATGGTATCTCCCACATGCTGCCGTTTGTAGTCGGCGGTGGTATTCTGCTGGCGATCTCCTTCCTGATTGAACAAGTTGGTGGAGAGAATCACCCTCTATTCCAGCTGCTGCAGACGATTGGTGGCGGTGATGGTGCCTTCCATTTCCTAATTCCGGTTCTTGCTGGATTTATTGCGATTAGTATCGGTGACCGTCCAGCTCTGATGCCAGGTATGGTTGGCGGTTATATGGCCTTGAATTCCAATGCTGGATTCCTCGGCGGTCTGGCTGCAGGTTTCTTGGCTGGTTACGTTGTTATCGGTCTGCGCAAAGTGTTTGCGGGTCTGCCAAAAACGCTCGACGGATTAAAGCCGATTCTGTTATATCCGGTATTTGGTCTATTAATTACCGGTGGATTGATGTATTACCTGTTCGATCCGATCTTTAGCTGGATGAACGTAGGGCTCATTAATTGGCTTAACGATCTTGGAACGGTTAATGCAGTAATTCTGGGTCTGGTTCTTGGTGGAATGATGGCTATTGATATGGGAGGTCCCTTCAATAAAGCGGCCTACACTTTTGCCATCGGGGTATTCACTACCAGTGGAAATACTAACGGATTTATGATGGCGGCTGTAATGGCAGGCGGTATGGTTCCTCCACTTGCAATAGCGCTTGCTACTACCTTCTTCAAGAATAAATTTACAGAATCAGAACGTAAATCAGGGTTAACAAACTATGTATTGGGCTTATCGTTCATTACAGAAGGGGCGATTCCATTCGCCGCTGCCGATCCACTGCGTGTTCTGACTTCTTGTATCTTAGGTTCAGCCGTAGCTGGTGGTCTCACTCAGTTTTGGAATATCAACGTTCCAGCACCGCATGGTGGGATCTTTGTAGCCGCGCTTTCGAGTCATGCGTTGTTGTTCCTACTGGCCGTTCTGATCGGATCTGTTATTTCCGGATTAATGCTCGGATTATGGAAGAAACCTCTTGAGGCAAAGTAATAAAATAAATAATTTGAACTGCCGAGTGCCAGACGCTTCTTCTGGTACTCGGCAGTTTTTTGAAATATAAGAATTTTTATGCATACGCTAAAAACTATTCTTCTATTTTTGCAGAAACGATCATCGTCCCTAAGAAGAAGCCGAAGGCTATTCTTCTTACCTAAACGTTGACCACGATGCCCCCAGCCCTTGCGAGAATAATCTCCTTCATTGAGGTTTATTTTTGTATAATTGAAAATATATATAACAAGAGGGCAAAGGAGCGAGCGAGATGATACTGCACAAGGGGGAAGTCTTGTTCCGTCAAGGGGACAGCTGCGAATTCTTATATAAGGTGAAAAGTGGGCTGTTCAAGGTAACAAGGCTTCATGAAAATGGGAACATGGTGTTGTTCAACATCTTGTATCCTGGTGAGATGGTTCCCCATCATTCACTCATTTCGCCAAAGGAGGCGCATGGAACAGCGGTTGCGATGATGAAGAGCGAGGTGGAGGCAGTTCCTTCAGCGGAATGGTATCAACAGGTACGGGATGAGCCAGGTCGAGCGATGGAAATCGCTATGTTGCTTCAAGAGAAGGTGCGTTTTATGCAGACTCGGCTAGATCACCTTACGGTTGGAACACCCGCAGAACGTATGGAACTGTTAACCCGCTGGTTCAATGACTACTCTCATGGCGCAGCACTAACAGAGCTTTTGACACAGGAGGAAATTGGGCAATTGATCGGTGTGAGACGCGAAACAGTCAATCGTTTGTTGCGTACCGTGGAGTGATTCCTGCCTATTTTTATAGTGAAGTGTTTAGAGTAGTGGATCTCCGTGGTATAATGTATTCAGAACTTATTAAATTACAGAAAGGATCAGGATACCATGTGTCCCCGAAGGACGATTCCCCAAAGGACGATTTGGAAACGTTATGATCTGTCTTATACTTAGCTTCCCTGTAGAAGGTGCGTGAACCGTTGTTACTCGACGAACCGCCTCTGCGAGGGGAAGGAGTATATATATGCGAAGGAGCAATACCTCCGGTTTTACCCGTCGTAGAGGTTGGTGGGACGTTTAGCCGCCATATACGATAAGGGGAGACCTGTATGAGGAACCACAATTACGGAGTGAATGTACTGCTCCGGTTGACAGTCATTTTGTTTGGAACATTTTTGCTTGCATTTGCTTATTATCACATCAATTTTCAGAACCATTTGTCTGAGGGCGGATTCGTAGGATTATCGCTTCTCGGCAAATACGTATTAGGAATATCACCTTCAATTTCAACTCTGCTTCTAGACGTTCCAGTACTCTTGATTGCTTGGATGTTCAAAGGGAAAACGTTCGTATGCAACACCTTTGTTTCTGTAGGAGCTTTTACAATCTTTTACGGACTCATGGAACGTTATTCCGGTTTGGTCATCAACTTGCAGGGCAACTTGGCATTAGCAGCCCTTTTATCTGGCGTACTGACAGGTTTAGGCGCGGGAATTATTCTGCGAAGCGGCGGCGCAAGTGGTGGAGATGATATTTTGTCGCTGCTGATCAGTGAATGGAAGGGAATTAAAGTAGGTACAGTATTCATCATGTTGGATGTAATCGTTCTGGCATTATCACTCTTTTATATGCCTGTTAGAGAAACGATGTATACGGTGATGGCGGTAGTCGTCGCAGGTTATGTGATCACCTTTACAACCTCTTTAGGTAAACCAAAGTTAGTGAAGGCGCCAAAGATTCAGTCTACGCTGCGTAAACCGCATGATGGTACGGTAATGTGAATAAGACTGTATAAACAGCTTATTTCGGGGATATACTATATATAAGGTCAGCCAGAATTTCTGGTTGACTTTTTTTTGTTGAATAAGTGATTTCAGGGGCGTTGCTTGGACGTTTCGCTCATAACAAAGGTGGCGCACGGGATTAATCCTGTGCGCCACCTTTTTGTTAACTTAAGACTCTCTTATGCTTGTCTTTAAATCGTGAAGAGACATTTGCGACCACTTGTCCCTCTTATTTAGCCCACTGCATTCGTGATAGCTTCGCATTCGTCCGAGCAATGTCCACTATGCTCATTTTCACAGTCCTCACAGCAAATATGCTGTAGATGGCAAGCATCGTTGGCGCAGTTGATGAATTTGTCAGCGGGCTGACCGCAGTGATGGCAACGACCAACAACGATATCCTCGTCGGTATGATTAATCTGTACGGAGATCCGCTCATCGAAGACATAACATTTTCCATCGAACAGTTGTCCCTGTACCTCAGGGTCTTTACCGTAAGTCACAATCCCACCATCCAGCTGGTACACCTGCTGGAAGCCTTCTTTCATCATAAACCCGCTTAATTTCTCGCAGCGGATTCCGCCTGTACAGTAGGTCAGGATTGGTTTATCTTTTAGCTCGCTCATATTCTCGCGAATCCAGTCCGGGAATTCTTTGAAGCTGTCAACTTCAGGGCGGATGGAACCGCGGAAATGACCCAGATCGAATTCATAGCCGGTACGGCCATCCAGAATTACCACATCATCGCGCTGCATCATTTCATAGAAATCTTTAGGCGCCAGATGCTCTCCGGTGATCACGTTGGGGTCCAGTTCATCCTCGACCCGGAACGTCACGAGTTCCTTTTTATAACGAACGAAGATCTTTTTGAAGGCATGACCATCTGCCTCATCGATCTTGAAGACGATATCGCTGAACATCGGATTTGCGCGCAAATCCTTCATGTATTGCTCGGTTTGGGCAATCGTACCAGACAGTGTCCCGTTAATGCCTTCATCTGAGATGAGAATTCGTCCCTTTACGTCAAGCTCTTTGCAGTAAGCCAAATGCTCCTGAGCGAATTGTTCTGCATCCGGCACTTTTACAAATTTATAGTATAGCAGAATTGCATATTCCGATTGTGGTTTCATTCTTTTCACCTTTATCATTAGAATTAGACTACTAAATAAACGTTTAAGTATAAAAAGTATTGTAACATATTATCAAGCATTGACAAGAGAAACTCTTGATTCAGTAATGGTTAAAACTTGGATATTAATAAGAAAAACAGCGCAAATGAATATGTCAGAATCATCATGCATATGGAGACTATTCTGCGAAATGGCGATGCGAGTGGGGGAGATGATATTTTGTCGCTGCTGATCAGTGGATGTGGGAGTCAAAGAAGGTACTGTATTCATCATGTTGGATGCAGTCGTTTTGGTGTGATCACTCTTTTATATTCCTGTTAAAGAAACAATTTATGCGGTGATGGCAGATGGTGTAAATTGTATTTTTCGGGGATGCTACGATTAAGGTCAGCCAGAATTTTGGTTTACATTTTGCTGGATATAGGCGAATAACATGGGTTGTTATGATTGGCGAAACCGTGAATCACAACGCGTGTATTAATTTTCATTCGAAGAGTCACTTGGTGACATTAAAATAATAAGGAGGGACTGCGGGATGAGTGCTCACGAGATTGATTTTGTCATTATGGGCTAGGAAATTCAGTGTGTGGAGGTGCAGCTTGACCCCGGAGAGAGTGTAATTGCTGAAGCTGGAAGCTTCATGATGATGGATCAGGAAATTACGATGGAGACGATTTTTGGTGATGGTAGCGGGGGGCGCGCGGAAGCGGACTGATGGGTAAGCTGATGGGTGCCGGTAAGCGTCTGCTGACTGGGGAAAGCCTGTTCATGACCGTCTTTACACACAGTGGTTCTTATGGACGAAAAAGTGTCACCTTTGCTGCTCCATATCCAGGCAAAATCATCCCGCTTGATCTTCAGCAATACGCCGGAAAAGTGATCTGTCAAAAGGACTCATTCCTCTGTGCGGCGAAGGGCGTCTCGATCGGTATTGAATTTCAGCGCAAGCTGGGCACTGGATTTTTTGGTGGTGAAGGCTTTATTATGCAAAAGCTGGCAGGCGACGGTCTTGCATTCGTACACTCTGGCGGCTACGTTATAGAACGCACACTTCAACCGGGAGAGACGCTCAAACTGGACACTGGTTGTCTTGTAGCTATGACGTCATCAGTTGATTATAATATTGAGTTTGTAAAAGGTGTCAAAACCGCGCTATTCGGCGGTAAGGGCCTGTTCTTCGCCACACTGCGCGGACCCGGCAAAGTGTGGGTGCAGTCACTGCCGTTCAGCCGTATGGCTGACCGTATTTTGTCTGCTGCCGGTAACAGCGGACGCAAAGAAGAAGGCAGTGTACTTGGTGGACTGGGCAATCTGCTGGATGGCAGATAAGGTTGTGAGTGATAGTAGAGTGCAGAAATGCCCCGGATTTGAGTGAAATGGCCTTGCTGAGGCGAAAGAGGGGCATAAATGCTCTCGATTTCTGGGAAATGGCCCAAATGGAGCGAAAGAAGGGCAAAAATGCTCTCGATTTGAGTGAAATGGCCCAAATGGAGC
>NZ_NFUX01000167.1:0-604 GCF_002264385.1 Paenibacillus sp. VTT E-133280 | reverse complement strand
TAAAAATTCAGGACTGGGAACGATCGACTCCATAGCCGCGCAAAGCAAGCTGAAGGATATCTACCTGGCGCGGGATCAGATCGCGAAGGCGCAAACCGCCTATAAGGTATATCAAGCGTTTGGAAATCAGACTCAAATGGACGCAATGTATAAGCTGGCGGAAGACGCACGCAAGAAGCTGGAATCCTTGGGTATAAGTGAAGTCCAGTACCAGGCGGGTAAGGATCTAAGCATTTATTTTAAGAAACCAGCGGTTAAGGCATGTGATTATGATCCGTCTATCACTAGTAGAAGCGTACCACTAGTTCAGAATGAAGCGTATCAGTTACTACTACGGACAGCAATGGAAAAAGGGGAGAAGGGAGCCTGGGCAAAAGGCCAACTGGAAGGCATTCAAACCACCATGGAACAGATGATCGCTACTGGAGTAAGTCTGGGTGTACACGTGATGACAAACCAAGGTGGAAAGGCTTGGGGAGATGTTATAAAATTGACTTCATCAGTCGCCCAACTGGATTCCTATAATCTGTTTAGAAAGATTAAAACGGAGGGTCAAGCAAAACCCGAGGATTCTAAAAATGCCTTTTATAAATCGATAGACAGT
>NZ_NFUX01000166.1:0-746 GCF_002264385.1 Paenibacillus sp. VTT E-133280 | reverse complement strand
CTTCCTTCCGTCGCTAATATGTATTTATAGGTAATTCTATTTATTAGATAAATCTACGGTCTTCCAGATGTGTTCCCCTACTTCGGCTGCTCTTCCTGTTTGTGACTTCAATGTGATAAGCGTCAAGACTAATACCGATACCACTACACTGATTACTTTAATACACTTCATCAACATCCTCTTCACTATTGTTCACTATGAGGATATACACTTAAAATACGTACATTGGAACGAAAGTATCCAGAATTCGGTGTAGTTATCCATATCCACACTGATTCTCTCAACTTATCTTTCGCAACTTTAGGAATAATTAAATAAGGAGCATCACCATATTCTTTGTGAAAGACAGGGGCTGCCATAGTTAGTATGTCCTCTTTTTGCTTAGGATTGGGTAACCCTACTCCTTCAATTTCTATCTTTGCATATCTATCACTGAAATAACGATCTGGTGCATCATTTTTAACCGTTGACTTCCAATAGAGAAGATATGCTTTTTTATAGTTCGTTACGGGGTGACCAGAATTCCCATATTCTCCATAACCCCATTTAAGTGTGCTTAAAGAAGCAATTTGTTTTAAATTAGGATCATTCGGATCTTCTAAGTCAATCGCGATAAGTTCATGCAGGGTCGCCACGTACTTGTTATCCTTGGAGGTTAAGGTTAACTTATCTTCTTCCCATTGATCTTCTATGCTTTCATAGCGCGACCACTTTTCACCACGATATCCAACAATCTCCGGCATCAC
>NZ_NFUX01000023.1:0-80150 GCF_002264385.1 Paenibacillus sp. VTT E-133280 | reverse complement strand
GAGCAACAAGCAGAAAGTATATCTGCATATCTTGAATCTGAATTATCAAGGGCCAAAAATGAGATTGCAGAGCTTAGTCTTTTGACAAGAATCTTATCAAAAGGGTTGAAGACTACTCAAGTTATTTCATTTACTACTATCACTATCATATGTATTCTAGTAGTTTTGATAATAAGTGGGGTTTTATGATGATTTCAGAGAATTACAAATACCAGCTGATTAAAGAAACTAAGCAGTTAGATGTTTTCTTGGGACAAACATCTGATTTTGAACGATTAGTTCGAGAAATAACTGATGAACAAAATGATAGGGCTGTATTAGAGTTAATCAAAAACTTAGGTATCTTAACTAAGAAACAATCCTTACCTAACATGGAACAAAAGCAAGAAAAAATTGTTGAGATGTTATATAAGTATCTTGGAGCATCAAAAGTTGATGGAATTTTCCAGGACTTAAAAGAGTCGTCGAATGTCTCACTAGATGTGCTACTTAACCAATTAGATGAATTGGTTGGGCTCGAAAATGTGAAGCAGCAAGTCCGTGATTTGATTGATTTTAATCAAGTTCAACATTTACGGGAGAAAAACGGACTAAAGAAGTCTAACAAAACCTTACATATGGCGTTTCTTGGAAATCCTGGTACAGCTAAAACTACAGTGGCTCGTATTGTTGGGAGAATGTACAAAGCTATCGGATTACTGAGTAAAGGTCAATTCATTGAAGCGAGCAGGACCGATTTAATTGCTGAGTATCAAGGACAAACAGCAATTAAGGTGAAAAGATTAATTAATCGTGCAAAAGGTGGAGTCCTATTTATTGATGAGGCATATAGCATAACAGAGAATGATCATAGTGATAGTTATGGGAGAGAAAGCCTTACTGAGTTAACAAAAGCTCTCGAAGATTATCGCGATGACCTAGTTGTGATCGTAGCTGGGTATACAAATTTAATGGAGAAGTTCTTTGAATCCAATCCAGGATTAAAGTCAAGATTCAATACATTTATTTCATTCAGTGATTACTCACTCGATGAGCTTGTTCAAATATTCAATTACACGTGCAATCAAAATGATTATGTTGCCCAAGAGGAGGCAATCGAAAAAGTCCGTAATGTGTTACAAATGAAATTAAATGAAAAAAATGATCACTTTTCAAATGGTCGTCTTGTTCGGAATATATTTGATGATATAACGCTGAATCAATCGAAGAGACTGTCTAGGTTGACGGAGCCTATTACTAAAGAATCGTTAATGTTAATAACTAAAGAAGATGTTCCTCACGATATAATATCTTAAGAAAATCATGCAGGAAAAAACTTATTTCAGCGATATACGATGCAGGGTCTGCTAGGGCGTGTCTGAAAACTATATAGATTTTGATTGTCCTTTGTAAATCAAGTGTACGAATCTCAACCTTCAACTCAGCGTTTTTAGGTGTGGGATACGATTACTCCATCATTAGATTGTAGTAACTCCTATTATGCTTGTCTCAGGTTCTTGTTGAAATGTAGGCTGAATTAAGCACCTTAACATATACCACATTTGCTTGTTTACTAAATTAGTTGTTTCTAAAGCATAAACTAGCTTGTTGGTAGGGAACTTATGTTCTATAATCGCTGTAGGGAAATGATATATATAGGAGAGAGGGAAATGGATAAAAGATATACCGCATTCATCAGTTACAGTTGGGACGGACCTGCTCATGAACAATGGATTAGATCCCTTGTAAATGACTTGCGATCACAGGGTGGTGTGGATGCTACCTGTGATCAATTTGAGGTTCAAGATAAGACAGTGAATTTAAATACTATGATGATAAAAGCGATACGTGATAATGATTACGTTATTGTAGTACTCACTAAATCGTATGCCCAAAAATCAGACAGTTTGCAAGGTGGAGTTGGCTTTGAAACTGTGTTATCATTACCAGCCTTGAGGACAGAGCCTGATAAATTCATCTTTGTTATGCGTGAGGGAGATTATTCGGATGTGTTTCCATACCATTTGCGTGATTATTATGCCATCAACTTTAGTCAGGATATAGAATATAAGTCAAAATTGGATGAATTAATTCGACGTATCTACAAAAAAGGTAAATTTGAAAAAGCTCCATTAGGAGACATTCCTGATTTTGGTGTAAGGGACCAAGTTAATTCACAGTTGCAAGCAGTAGAAACATTGAAAATAAAGAGTGTTTTTGATGATTTGGAATTACCTATTGCGAGAGGCGTAAGCGATTTGGATAAAAAGAAATTCATTAACCAGAGTTTTATTGATATTTGTGATCTGTTTGGACAACTATTTAATCAAATGAGCAAAAAGCTCTCTGGATTCGAATTTAGTAATGATAAAATTGATAACCAGAAAGAAGTGTTTTTTCTTTATTTGAACGGGACTCAAGTATCAGGTGTGAAAATTTGGATTGGTGGTTTAGGGCATGGCTCTTCTTCAATTTGCCTAAGTTATGGTAACCATATAAGTACGAGGTCAGACAGTTCTATGAATGAGATTATTAATATTCACGTAGACCAGAATAACCAACTCTCACTCGAAATGACACTAAGCTTTATGACAAAGGTCAAAGCGGTTACTCCAGAACAAATAGTGCGAGCAATTTGGTCATCTTCATTAGCACAATCATTTAAATCATAATGATTTGGAAGGGTGAATGATTTGTTTAAACCTGATAATTATGATGACTTTATTCATTGGTTGAGAAATTATAATGTTGGTAAACAGGTTCTTGATGCAACTGGATTGGATAATTTCGAGAATGAAAGTTTTCTAGCAAAATTAAATTACGAACAAACAGGCTTTATTTTTCTTTCACTTGATTCAACGGGGCTAACGCAAGGTGAGATAATTATGGATGATAAGTCAGATAATTGCGTAGTTTTGAAACGAATAAATATAAAGGAAGTTGTAAATGTTGAGTGTAGTCTCTCTGAATACACTGAAACTTATCATGGGCACCAGTTCAATCAGATTCAATACTCGGTTTTTCTTCGTGATGGAAATAGATTAGAACTTAGATCTACAGATTACGTCACGAAATACGAAAGAAATAGTTATCAGAAGTTTATGGAGTTAGGTAGGCGTTTACTTAATAAATTTAGATAAATCAATAATGAATACCTAAAAAACCGCCTCTATGTTGGAGGCGGTTTTGTGTATGAATTTAAGCACCTTAGCTGACCGAAGCCCAGCCTTCGTTCATGATCTTCGTCTCCATTTGTGGCCAGAAGTAGAGCATTTCATCGTGGAGCATGGTCATAATGTCTCGCTGCCAATCCTCCAAGACGGTGGAATATTGCTGGATAAACCAGACGATATCTTTTTCCGGCTCAGGTGGGAACGCACGATTTCCGGATGATGCTTCCTGTGGTCCAGAATTGCTCTTGTCTAGATTCCATAACTCGTCGTACGGATTGGCTGGTTTGGAGCCACCCAGAGGGGCATCCTTGAGTTCCTTCATTTTGGCTTCCAGCAGATGGGTCTTACCCAGCTTGCGCGGCTGAATGAGGCTGGGATCTATATGCTCTTGAATGGCCAGCACCGAATCAATGAACTTCTCCACAGCATCGGTGCCGTAGGTCACTGAATAACCGGCGATTCGGTCCGCTGTAGCTGACATGCTCTCGACCATATCCCGGTTGGACATAGAGAAACGCATGTTATTTTTGAAAAAATCGCAGTGTGCCAGCACGTGAGCTACGATCAGTTTGTTCTGAATCAGCGAGTTCCCATCAAGCAGGAAGGCATAACAAGGGTTGGAGTTAATAACGAGCTCGTATATTTTACTCAGCCCGAAATCGTATTGGGATTTCATTTTGTGAAACGTCTTGTTGAAACATAAAAAAAATGAAGAAATGGGTTTAAATAACCCATTCAATTTGGGGAGGCTGGCCTTTTACCAATGAAATAGATTTTATTAGTTTGCGGATGGCTATTTTTTTCTCATCTTCGGTGAAGTGATCCCAGGCTTGCCCAATTTGTTGGAACATTATTAAGGTTTTCTTTTCATCTATTTTTTTGGGGTTAACATCGATAAGATCGTCTATATCCTCTTCCAAGATGTCGCGTTGTTCTTCGAGGGTTTTAATTCTGTTACTTACAGCTGAAGCTTTAATATCTCCATTTTGTATTGCATCATATAAATTTTCAAGATTCGTGTTAACCTTTTTCAATTGTTCTGTTAGAAGAGAATATTGCTCATCGAAACTAGCTATTTCGCTCCTTTTCTTTTTTGACTTTTCTAGTAGTCGATTTGGATTAACCGCAATTTCTTTAATCTGATCTATCACCGATTTTTCAACGACATCTCGCCGAATGTAACCCATTTTACAACCTTCTTTTTTGGTTCTTTCTTTCGGGCGTACATGTTGATCTTTACATGCGTAAAGTTCATAAATGTACTCTTTATCTGCATGTTTCGATTTTCTTCTTACATGAACAATATTAACGCCACAAACACCGCATTTTAATAATCCGGTCAACAGGTATTCACCGATCGGTGTCATTCCTTCCTTTCTTTTCTCAATTTCTATTTGTACGGCATCCCAAATTTCTTGAGTAATTATAGCATCGTGTGTTCCATCATAGACGTTACCAACATATCCAATGTTTCCTGTGTATATCTGTCTGCATAATATCTCACGAACGACAGCATGATCAATCGTCCTACTGCGAGCTCTGGGAGCTGCCCACTCTGCAATTGATAGTCTGGAATGTCCATTGAGATAAAGATTATATATTTCTTGAATTACCCTTGCTTCTTCAGGTATGACCTCAAGTAATTGCAGTTCTTTATTCCAACTGTACCCAAATGGAACCCTTCCTCCATACCATTTACCTGTGCTGACCCGTTGTCTCCTACCAGCAGTTGTTCTTTCGATGATCATATCTCGATCTAACTGTGCAAATACCGCTAATACTCCAAGCATCGCCTTACCGAAAGCTGTAGATGTGTCGATTTTCTCTACAGAAGAAGTAAATGAAGCACCGAATTTCTCAAACTTATCTTCAATAAGTTCTAATATATCTCTTTGTTTTCGACTTAGACGATCTAGTTTGTAAACTAATACAGCTGTAACTTTCTTGTCCTCTATATTGCGAAGCATTCGCTTCAAAGCTGGCCGATCCATATTTGTACCTGTATACCCATCGTCTATGTATAACTTATAGTCATCCCAGCCTTGAGATTTACAGTAATGGATTAGTTTTTCTTTTTGAAAATCAATGGAATATCCCTGCTCTGCCTGTTCGTCTGTTGATACTCTTATGTATATCGCAACAGTCAATATTCTCACCTCTTAAAGTTTAATGATTATTCTTTTTAATTTTCCAATTATTCTTATATCTTGATGGTCTGAAGCAGATTTTGTAATTTGAGGATATGTCGGATTTTCAGATTGCAAGATAAGTAGTCCGTCATTTTTATATATTTTCTTAAGATACACCTCATCATCGATGAGCACGGCAGCAATCTCCCCATCTTCGATGTTTTCTTGTTTGCGTATTAAGAGGAGATCACCATCAAATATACGAGCGTTAATCATACTGTCGCCAGAGGCTCTAAGGTAAAAGTATTCCCCTCCATTAGTCCAGGAGCGAGGAGTTTCTTCATACCCATCGATATTTTCATAAGCTATTGTTCCGTTACCGCATGATACACGACCAACTACTGGCAAAGATAGTAATTCTGCCTTATCTTCATAAAGGTTCGATAAGCTCTTAGCTTCTTCAAATAATCGACTCTTTGATATATCAAAATATTCTGAGATCTTTTCAATAATGCCGGCTCTTGGATACTTTTTAGCCTTTTCCCAATCGGATACAGTGGAGATCCCAACGCCCAATATATCAGCGAGATCACCTTGAGTCATATTCTTGCTTTTCCTAAGTAAAAGCAAATTTGTTGAAAATATTTCTTGTAGATTTTTCTCTTCCACTGTCCGCACTCCTTTGAATATATTTACTTATTATTATATCGCTTTAAACGAAAAATACAACGGAATTGACGAAAATAATTCCGCTTAAAACGAAAAAAAGTATTTACATTTCGCTAAAAGCGTAATAATATAGTCCCAAGGAGGTGATTACATATGAATGCGACCCCTGCATACCTCAAAAATACATTAAGATCGTTAAGAGTTAGGTTAGGTCTTTCTCAGAAAGATGCTGCTAAAATGCTGGGTATTAGCGATGCTACATTGCGAATATGGGAAGAGGACTCAACCAAAATTTCACAAAAAAAAGTATGGGAAATCGAGCGTATTTATTATACGAAGCAAGATTTCATTTTTTTTGGCCCCGAGTCCGCTTTTAGCGAAATTCTACAAAGACAAGCTGTGTTGGATAAAAATTAGGGTTGTCCTAGATCGCATTCTTCATACACATATACAGGGAGGGGTGACAATGCACATCGATCAATTTCCACCTGATGTACAAGAATTTATCTATGACTTATGTGCTAAAGCATTGGAAAGAGCGGCTAAGTTGATACCTATTGTCAGCGAAGAGGTTGAGGAGGACTCGTAAGAGCCTCCATGAGTGGACAAGCCCCTAAGAAAAGAGAACAAGCATTGAATAATGTTGGATGGATTATTACAAAATTATAGCTTTCATAAAAAGCCTAAAGAAATATAAGTCACCTCTTTGGAAGGAGAATCACATTGCTCATTGATATCAGCAAGATCAAAGTAAGTGATCGTATCCGTCAGGACTTCGGCGGAATCGAAGAGCTAGCTCATGACATTGCACAGAACGGCCTAATAAATCCTATTGTCGTAACTTCGGAATACCAATTGATAGCCGGAGAACGGCGTCTAAGAGCTCACAAGCATCTAGGGTGGGACCGGGTAGAGGTCAACGTCATGGAGGTACGTGATTACGCTCATCAACTACAATTGGAAATCTCGGAAAATGAACACCGTAGAGACTTTACCTTTTCAGAGAGAATCGTATATGCCAAGAAAGTCGAGGAATTGGAGCGACTTAAGGCCAAGGAGCGAATGACCTCATCTGACAAGGAAAACTTGCCTGAGGATGGTAAAGGTCAAGTGAGAGATATTGTTGCTGAACAATCTGGATTTGGTAGTGGTCGAAATTATGATAAAGCCAAGTTTATTTCAGAACATGCTACTCCAGAAATCATCCAAGAACTTGATGCTGGACTTATAAGCACACATAAAGCTTTTACCCAAACAAAAGAACGAATGGAAGCAGCTGAACTGGCGGCTGTAGAAGCAAACGTTCGGGCCGAAGCCGCAGAGAAGGAGAAAGAAAACCTTAGGAGGCAATACAAGGACTCCATTCCTGCTGATCAGTTAGAAGAGGCTGTCAACGCCGCCATAGAACGTCAGCAAGAGGAATATGAAGCATTTATTGCTCAGAAGGATAAGGAAGCTCAGAAAGCACTCAAGGCACGTGACGATAAGTGGAAAAAAGATATCGAGATTGAACGAGACAAGGCTGAGGAACTAAAGGTTGGTCTTGAGCGAGTAAAAACTGAGATGGAACAACTAAAAGCCCAGCAGCCAGCAGATTTCGACGAACAGTTGGCCGCGCTGCAACTTAAAAACCTACGCTTTCAGGCAGACCAGAATGTGCTTCAGATTAGCGCCCACACCAAAGCATACCTTCAAAAAGTTGGGCTGTCAGCATTCGCATTGGAAACAATTTGTAATGCCAGTGCCAGTGAAAGGAAACGGATCAATGAGAGTTTGGACATGATCCAATCATTTATTGATCAAATCAGACCAGCCGTAAACGGCAGAAGGGTGGTAGGTTGAAATGACGCTGGTTAGTAATCAAGTTAGCACTCAAGACTTATTCGGAATGCTTGAGCATCAGCTTAACCTAACTGAAAAACAGGGTACGGCAATTCGCTTTTTGTTTGAGGGTATGAAAAAAATGAATGATGAAATGTCCGAGAAAGAAGCGCGAGTGGATGAAAAAGTAGAGGATATGCAGATGATGGTCCAAGAAGTACGGGATAGTGTAACCCTTACTGATCAGGAGTGCTATCAGATGCAGCAAGCTGTTAAGTTAAAGACGAATGAATTGACTAAACATCGATATAAAGAGTCTGATATGAAGTTTAACCAGATGGTTGGGAAGTACCGCCGACTTATCTGGAGCAAAATGAAGGAACGTTTTGAAGTGGCTAAATACAGTCACATTCGCCGTATCGATTTTGCGGATGCCATCGAGTTCGTCCAAAACTTTCTCCCGGAGGACTACTTATGACTCTTGAACGATCAAGAAAGCGACTTGAAGCTTGGCATAGACTTAACACTTTACGCTTAATTAGGACAAGCCCCGTAATCCTGGATGCAGCAAAAGATTGGTTGGATAAGGAAATCGAGGATCTTGAACTATTTTTGAAGATTAGACAAGTATCTTTGCGGAAAATGAACATAAAAATGACCGCGTTTTGGGGACGCGGCCATTCAATAGATAAAATAAATATTCAACAACAGAGTAACATACCGTTCTTTCGCGGTCAATGACTTGAGGTGAGCTAATTGGCAAACCCACAGCCAGAGAATGGCTTTGTAAAGCTGGCAAATGAGATATGGAATGAAATCATACGACGAGATTTCTCGAAGCGTCAGAAGGACATCATCCTCTTTATATGGCGCTTGTCATATGGATGTGGAAAGAAAACAGCACTTATTCCTTTATTAAAAGATTTCGAATTGTGCGGTATCGGATATCAAAATATCCGCAAGGAAATAGATTACCTATCTAATAGTAACGTTGTTTTGTGGGATCAAAGCAGGAATGTTTTTTCAGTGAATAAGGATTACGACCAATGGCAAATCAGTCCTGTTAAGGGTTGGGATGAAAGAAAATTCAAGGATTTGATTAGCAAAAACCTAGATGAAAAGAAAATAAATTCTTCTCAAAACAAGAAGCTTGAGAAGCGAGTAGTATATGGAAACTTATTATTCGCTTCTCAAAATAAGAAGGGGTTACTTCTCAAAACAAGAAGCCATAGGTTCTTAAAACGAGAAGCTAGATTGCATTCAAACCCTTGCGGCTGTAAGAAGAAAGGGGTGTCTAAAGACATTATTAAAAACAATATTAAAAACATTAGTTGTTGTTTAGGAAAATCAGACTCGGAAATTGGACAAGCATATACAACTCAAAACGAATCAAATTCAGAAAGCCAGGATGCCGTTCCTGCCGGGGATGCCGATTCCAACCGGGTAGCTAATGAATTAGATTATCGTAAACAGGTTGCAGATCGATACCTTACCCGTAGAGGCAAGGGCTTAGAGATAACGGCAAAGGACGAGCTTGTATTGGACGAGCTCATTGCAGATGTGGTGCCGATCCACATTGCACTTGCTGGTATAGATAAAGCATTTAACACCTTCAAGCCTAAACATAAAAAAGATGAAATCAAAAGTCTAAGCTACTGTGAAGGAATTATATATGCACTAAACGCTGAGGCCGTTGAAGAATCTGAGAAACAACCGAAAAATAAAAACTCATTAGAGCCAGATGTTGAATCTCATGTAAGCATACCAACAGAAGAAGAAATGCAGAAAATGTTGGCAGAAATGAGGTCTAAACGTGGAGGTGATTGATTGAAAGGCATGGGGGAAGAAATTAAACGTATTTTACCTGATCGTTTTTTTGAGAGAAAAGAAGCTTTGATAGATCGAATTTCTAAGCACCCTGAAGTATTGCGACTTAGGGATGAATACCCAGAGCTAGTAGACGTTAAGAGGGACTTGAGCAGCCTAGGAAACCACATCTCATGCTTTGATCACTGTCAATCATGCCCCGGCTTAAAGGGCTGCCAGAATGAGTTTCCGGGGCATTCCAGTCACGAAGAAGTTAGCGAAAAACAACAGATGCTTATTTTCAGATTAAAGAAGTGCTCTAAATTAGTTTCATTCGAAAAGAGAGAATTGAATCAAAAGAGGATTAAAAGTCATAACATACCAGCTCATATTGTAAATGCTTCATTTGAAGAAATGGAACATGATCAATATCGAAGATTGGCGATTGCAGAGAGCATGAACTTTTGCTTAGGGTTTGATAAAAACAATACTTACAAAGGTCTGTACTTATACGGGTCTATGGGAGTAGGTAAAAGCAGACTAGCAGGTGCGATTGCAAATGAACTAGCTGGAATGGGTGTCGATGTGATCATGGTGTACGTTCCCGATTATCTGGGAGAGGTTAAGGACTCCATCGCGACAAACGAAGTACAAGCTAAAATAGACGCATTAAAATCGGTGGATGTATTAATTTTGGATGATATAGGCGCTGAAACTTTATCATCTTGGACAAGGGATGAAGTAATGAGTCCTATATTACAGAGCCGAATGGAGACCAAAACCACAATCTACACCTCAAACCTTAACATGAAGGAATTATTTAATCACTTTGTAAATGTAAAAGACTCGAAAGGTCCGATTGATCTTAAACAGCGTGAGCTAAAGGCTACACGCATCATGGATAGGATTGAACCATTTGTTAAGGTATTGCATGTTGGTGGAAGAAATCGACGTAGAGATACTTCTTATAACACAGGAGGTTAACCGTGAAAATATCGATAGATAAACATGTCTTAGTCAAGCCTTTGGAACAGGCCAGTAAGTTTATTTCATCCAAAACACTAATCCCAATACTGGGAGAAATACTAATCCAAGCCACTTCAGAAGGTCTTTACTTAACAGGTGGTGATGATACACGAATACTACGAACGAAGATAAGTGATGATGACTATCAATTAATTGAGTCTGGCTCCATTACTGTTTCGGGGAAACGAATTACTGAAATAGTAAAAATAATGAAAGGAGTTATAGATATTGAGTCAAAGGGGCTTGAAACTAAAATTTCCAACGGAAAAAGAGCCTATGATTTGCCAAGTATGAATCCAGATGAGTATCCAGCATTTATTGAAGACATAGAAGGACCATCAGTAGAGTTTGACGGGAAGTCGTTGAATGATTTAGTAGAGGAAACAGCCTTTGCTGCTTCTAAAGAGGAAAAGACGCCGATCCTGATGGGATTGCTTGTTAAATTTAGTGAAAACACGGTTCATGTAATAAGCACTGATCGTCATAGGTTTTCATCTTCTGTTCGAAGTGTTGAGAATATGCAGGATATGCAAACTATCATTGAAGCCGCAACAATGAAGGAACTCATGAAGATAATTGCACCTACAGAAAAACTGAAAATTAAGCTTCTAGATTCAAAACTTATCATTCAGACTTCTAGTTTTATATTTTGCTCACGGGTACTTGAGGGTGTTTACCCTGATACTAGTCGAATCGTACCGACAACATGGCTGTCTAATACTAAAGTTGATCGACAACTTTTTTTAGAGGCTTTGGAAAGTGTGTGGATTATTGCGGATGAGGAGAAGTCGAAAATAGTAAGAATGGTTGTCGGAGAAAACATTGAACTTAGAGCATCCGTTGAAGGTGTGGGCAAAACGAGTCAGTCTATTGATTTTATAGATTTCAGTGGTGAAGGATTCAACCTCTCATTTAATTGTAAGTATGTTTTGGATGCTGTGAAGTCAATAACATCGAAAGAGTTAACGATTGCTTTCACTGGGAAAATGTCACCAATTATTTTCAGAGGAACTGACGACGAACGCAATTTTAGAATTGTTCTTCCATATCGAACTACGGAGGTGTAAACCATGTTAGAACAAGTGATTATAGAAATTGAGGACATTGAAAAGTACCTTGACGAACATGAGAAGAGTTTGTTATCCGGGTTACTTTGGAAAATTGAACAGTTGAAGGCTATTGAAAATGATCCGAATCAACTAAAACTGGATATCGTAGATCATCAACTGATAACTTTGGGGGATGTAACATCATGAGTGAAAAACTTAATCCTGGAGTTGTAGAAATGATAGATGGAGAGTATGGCGTATATAAAAGGTACTTCCTTGATAGAGATGAGCTTCAAAAATATCGAGAATTACCATCAGACACATATTGGGACCATCACGGACAGCCCATAATGCCACCAGATATGAAGCTAACAAAGGTAACAAAACATGAAAAAGGAGCATAGAGGATTTATTCCTCTTGCTCCCTCACTCGAAATCTACAAGATCACGAATATCTGTTATTTTCAAAGCTTCAGCAACGGCACATAAGTGATCTCTGTTGATAGCAGTACGGACGTTATTGCTTAAGTCGCTTATGGATGCTGGTCTTATTTTGGTCAATTCAGAAAGTTCTTTTTGAGTCATGCCTTTAGCCTTCAGTACTTCATCCAACTTAACTCTAATTTTCATGATACAACCCTCCTGTATAAAAGATAACACGAATAATTAATTATCGCAATTACGAATATGAGTATTTACAAATATTTGCGTCGGGTGTATACTCATATCATGAATAACGTAAATTCGTATATAGGTAATATACAACCGATAAGGAAAACTTTCCTGAAGGTACTGGAGGGCTGGTAATGGATAAGAAAAAGCTTGATCTCGCAGAGCTTGACGATCAACCACAAGAAATCAGAGAGGCAATAGCCTTTTATACTTCGCATACTGTGTTACCGATTCACTTCACAGCAGCTGAACGAGAACAGCATTACAGAACACTTGAACAAGCTGGTTATCTAGAACGAATCACATAATATCCGTAGCGTTACTGCATTAGCCAAGAACTAAAATCGAGACATAGGAGGTGAGAATGAGCAATGGAACATCAGACATTTTGGAAACCTGAAAAGCAAGTTAAAGAAAAGAAGTCCTACAGCAGTTTACATCAGCAAAAGACAAAAGCTAAAAAGGAAGTTCCAGAATGGAAGAAGGGTATCCTTGCTCATCACCAAAAAGGTCAAAGTTCAAAGGACCGTTGTGAATTTGACACGGACGTACTTGCAGAAGTTATAGCAGAACAAGGAGAGATATGCCCTTGCTGCAAAATTGCACAATCAACCACTACACATCATGTTTGGCCGAGAGGTCGAAAAGGGCGAGGCGTTAAGAGCAACGCACTACGAGTATGTTGGCCTTGTCATGACAAAATCCAAACAACTGATGAACTGCTTCAATATTGGATTTCAGTATATCGTGAGAAATACGGTGATCACTTCTGGTTTGACGAAAAAGACTGGGAAGAATTCAATCATAAGCAAAACGTTCTTCAGCAGAAGGAGCGCGAAAAGCAGGATCGTCAGAACCAAATCAAGCCAGTTGTTGATTTGCTTACAGCCGCAGCCGGTAGGAGCCTTAAGGCTAATGAGATACGCTTACTACAGTCGTTTGAGGATAAAGATATGCAAATATTCACAACTATGATGGCAGACGCTTTAGGAGCCATACAGGAGCCAACACCAGTATATAGTTACGGTGAACGTTTCGAAGATTAGGAGGATTCATATGGGCAGAATAGCTATGGAAATATCTCGCATTAGAGATAATCACCCGATACTTGGAACTAAAGAACAATGTGTAGAAGAACATCGAAAATTAGTGTTGAAGATAGCAAATTATTATGAAAATCGCACTTCCAATATTGTAGAAATAGAAGACTTAATTAGTGAAGGATATTTTGGTTTGTTGCTTGCGTTCGACCGATTTGATCCACTTAATAAGCCTGGTAAGGAGTTTTCGACATACGCTGTCCCTTATATCAAAGGGTATATCATTCGTTATCTTCAAAGTAAAGTGTGCGCAATCAGAACCCCATTCCATTGTAAAGGAAAACCTAAGTTGGTTATCTCAATGGACAGAAAGCTGCTTCGGTCAGATAACGAAGACCTGAACTTTTCAAATCTCTTACCAACTAATGATGATATAACACTAATTGATGTTGATGATTTTATAGATTCATTAACCGAATCAGAGCAAACAGTTACAACAATGATGATTGATGGATATACAAACTCTGAAGCAGCCGAAGTTCTTAACGTCTCAAAAAATACAATCACCAATATGAAAAGGAGGATAAGAAAGAAATATATCTTACAAGAGGTATAAAAATTCATATAACAACAAGAGGTGATTAGTTAAATGACCGAAAAAGAACAGCGCAGACACTTCCAGCGAATTAAATCCTTGAGTAACAATAAATTTTGGAAGTACATGAATGTACTTCATACAAGGGCGTACACCAAAGCTGAAAACCATTATCAAGAAGCTATGGATATCGTATTAACACCAAAGCAAAAAGCAGCAGTAATTGCTAAGGCTAATGAGATTCGGGAGTTTAAAGAAAATTCGGGCATAGCCCATAAGGAGAGATAAACAATGAGCATGGATATGAACGCAATCATCAATGATAAATTGGCCGAACTGAACACTGAAGGGTATGTAGAAAAAATTATTAAAAAGCAACTTGAAGACACAATTAAGGATGTTGTTGAAGACTCTTTGAGAAGCTGGAGTGATTTCGGCAAAGGATTGAAAGAAGCCGTAAAAAACCAGCTACAGATTAATCTTGAACAATTGGATATTCCATCTTATAACCACGTGATTCTTGATGCTATCAAAGCAGAACTGGAAAGATCCATTCATGATGTTGGTGTTGCCAAAATGCAGGAGCAGTTGCAAGAGTTACTGGGAACGAAGCAAGAGTCAATTAAATTCTCTGAAATTATCAAAGAAATGGTTGAGGACGAGCTCAAACTTGGGGAACTCGAATATGAGGATTACAAAGAGATCACGGTCCATGCAGATAAAAATCACAGCACACTCGCCTTCATTTACTTTGACCCACAAGCAGATCAACCTAATTATCGCTGTAAATACCGCCTCGTTCTTGATGCAGACGGAAGCGTCAATAGTGTACAAATTTCCGACAAGACATTTGATAAGAAAACAATTATGGGCGGCCTGCACGGACTTGAAGCAACGCTGTTTAAACTTTACACACATGGCACGAAGGTCATTATGAATGACTATGAAACAGAGTTTAGCAACCCTGAATACGAGTAAGCAATCTTGAGAGAGGGTTAACTACCCTCTTTCCTATAAAGGAGCTGAAGAGTTTGAATCCCTTGGAAGAGATTACAAAGATAGCTCATCTGCTGCCTCTGAAAGTGTTACAGGACATAAATACCCGAATAGGCGACTGGTTGGCTTCTGGAGGCAATGAGACCGATCCATATATCCATCAGCAATTGAGATTCGCTAAAAGATTTATTGAAGGGGAGGCATAACCAGTATGAAAGCAATAACTATAATTCAGCCCTGGGCGACACTGATCGCACTTGGGGAGAAACGTTTTGAAACACGCAGCTGGTCCACAAAGCACCGCGGTCCACTGGCAATCCATGCAGGGAAGAAGATTGATAAAGAAGCATGTGAGGTGCCGGAAATTAAAGAAGCACTGGCTCGGCACGGATACACGGGGAATAACCTGCCTACTGGGGCGGTAATCGCAACAACCAATTTGGAGCGAGTATACCCGATCAATCACCATGCTGAACACCTCAATCTTGCATCATCCATTAATGAACAAGGTGATATCGAGGAGATTTTCGAGAATAACGAGTACGCTTTTGGATGGTATGAGGAGGGGCTTTTCGCCTGGAAATTGGATACCCTTCGGCGTCTGACGGGGCCAATCCCAGCCAAAGGGCAGCAGGGCTTGTGGAATTGGGAAGGGGTACAGCCATGAGCGAAGGAAATGTTTCCCTGACGGCAGAACGAATCGCGGAGATCAAGGGACTGTTAGCAAAGGCAACGCCAGGTCCATGGAAATGGATAAATGAAGGGTCTTGTCTATTCCCCGAATGTGGTGCTGATTATGGTGATTATATACTGTTCGTCCAAAAGAGCGGACTAGGCAACAGCTCAGATGCTCCGTTAATTTCCGCCGCGCCAACTGTAATCGCTGAACTTCTGGTTGCTCTAGAAGAGTCACAGAAAGAGGCTGAAAAAAATCGGAAGGTTGCTGAAGCTAAGATACTCTTCATAAGCCAAGGAAATGAAGATTATATGTACGGTCTACAAGAAGATTTGGCAGAGGCACAGCAGACCATAGCCCTCAAGGATGAAGCTATCCGCGATTATGAGCACAACCGCAAGATCTATCAGCAAGAGTTAAGGGATGCTAAGCAGACCATAGCCCGGCAACGGGAACACATCAAAGGTATCCACAGAATCATTGTCAGTTCCTACAGTTACACCAATCAAGAAGAACTACGTTCGGTACTTACATCTGCTGAATGGGCCTGTGCTGAAGCTCTGAATGATCTGAAGGTAGAGGAAGGTGGGGAGTCATGACACAGTTACAGGTACAGACACTAAGCAATCAGGAGCTTAACCGTAAGCTGGCTGAGTTGATGGGGTATACAGTTTACTACTATGACAAGGACGTGCCAGAGAACTGCTATTACATGCTGGTAGATCCAGACGGCGATTATAGCGGGATAGAACGACCGTCAGAAGGAATGGCTTGGTTGGATGCTCCTTGGTATGTTGGCGACCCTGCCGCCTCTCTAGAGGTACAGGCAAAGGCGCTGGAATTGAATTACAAGGCGTATATTGACCACTTGGATGAGTGCGTAAACACTGATGAACTCACGATATGTTCAGAACCAAGCTATAGAGCTATAGCAAGTTTGTTGCTCGCCAGCCCCAGAGAGAGGGCAGAGGCGGCATATGTCACGATACAGGGGGAGAAATAGCATATGTACTATTTACGTAAGGAGCCGGAGGCGAAGACACTGCCGGAGATACGCAAGACTGACGGAACTGTGATACCAGAGAGACCATATATGAGCGATGACCGCGCGGTCTACAAGCATAGTGATTTTGCACGCTTCTATCGTGGCGGCTTCACCGGGCTGGATGGGCGCTATCAAGGGATGAAGGTGTACACCTGCAAGACGCTTAAGCGCATCCTTGAGCTTAGAGCGTCCACTCTCAGGGCCACCAATGAGCTGTTTGATGTGTACGACGAGAACGGGAAGGTTGAGCTTCCCGATTATGAAGGAGGAATTACAGTATGAACAGAACAGTCGAAGCTAGATTTGATACCACAGGCGTGAAAATACAGTTGCATGATGTTCTGAAAGATGAAGAAACCGGAGAAATGGCATTGGTGGTCTACGCCACAAATAAATCTGGTGTGCAGGGCTTGGCGGTCGAAAACCAAATAGTCGGAATTGGTGATTGGTTGGACGTTTATCCAGATGGTGTCTGGACTATTGTTGGTAACGCAGGGACTTCAGCGCCGCAGGATTGATACATGTAGAAAATCAGAAAGGATGCAAAGAAATGAATATAAAAAAAGTTGTTTTCCTAGAAGAAAATATGCTGGATGAGCATGAACGTGAGATTTTTCAATCTGATGTTCCTTATCTACTAGAACAGGGTTACATCCATAACGAGGACGGATTAAAAATGTCACTAAATAAAATTTGGGTGGATTTTCGTTTAGTTCATCAAAAAGCTTAATGTACTATAGCGCAGGAAGGGGCGAACGCCTATGCGTAAATTAATCTGCAAGTTACTAGGACACAAAATCGTTAATAAGCGCGGTCATTACCACAGCTATTGTCTGCGATGCGGTAAAGACAAGGTTTGGGGCATGGATTAATAATACACCACAATACCAATCTATTAAGGGGTGAGAGGATATGAGCCAGACAATAACAATAGGTCAGGAGCAAGCAAAAAAGCTTGGTGAAATTATGGAGATGATTGGTGATTCTGGAGTTGATTCCATTACACGAAATGAAGCAGCAGAGCATTGCATTGATTGGGTATGGGGCATGGTGAAAAAGAACGGTATGAAAATCAGACCGAAATCTTAGGCTGAAAGCCATCGAATCGACCGAACAAGCCCAAGCCGTATAAGGGGTAGAGAGGAATAATACCTCTCTATCTACACAAGGAGGTAAATACCCAATGATACAAACACCACCAATGCCCTATGAACAGTTAAAGCAATCTCATGACGAATGGAGAATGCTTGCAATGCACAATTACGGCGTAGCAAAGGCAGCAGAGTACCGGGAGCAATGTCTGAAAGAGGCTTGGGAACAATTACGCGAAATCGTAAGCACCAACGCTACTGGTGGGAAAGGCGAAGATATAAACGACTACGACATTATGCTGAACATGATGGATGATTTGCTTTATTTAGCTTCCCTTTACCCAGATACCCCAGCACCCACTGGTGAGGAAAGAGGTACTCATGAATAATCAAATTGAAGAGTTAAAGAAGACACTGAAAAGAGCAATAAATGGTCCATCATGGATTGTTGATGAATGGTTTAAACCTCTGACCGAAGCGAAATCAATCGAAGAATGGCACGAAGATTATGGGGATGTACTCTGGTGGACATTTCCGATAGAAGAACCGCCGTATTGTGGTACGCCACTGGATGCGGATTGGCCAGATTATCACACGCATTGGACACCGATCGTGTTTCCAGAAGATCCAGCACCCGAGGAGGAAGGAGATAACCAATGACACAAGAAACGCCAGAAATCGCATTAACACCTGATCAATATAAAGCCATCATGCAGGAAATATGGAAGAACCACCGCTTTGCCCGTTCAGACTTCAAACATAGTAAATATATCAAGTATGTCCGTCCAAACTGGGATATGCGAGATGGGATGTGCTTCGCTATCTCATTCGATCAGGATAAAAAGTCATTTAACTCAGGCTACGGCGAAACGGAACCTATGTATGACCGCATTATGAAATGGCTGAATGAACCATGGGAGGGATCGAAGCAATGACACGTCGCAAATGGTATTTTTATTCATTCATATATGTGGTAGAAAATGGGGTTGGGAATGGGAAAGGAATGAAACGGTTTAAACGATCCCCTTCTTTATTTAATTGGATTCTAGTTGAGAGAGAGATAGAAAATGAACATCAACTTCCGAAGGGCAGTGTGATGATTACCAATTACCAACCGGTAACTAAATAATTCGAAAAATGGAGGGCGTACCATTTATGACACTCACAAGGGAAGAGATACTGGCGATGGAGCCGGGGACTGAATTCAACACGATCGTAGCGAAGGAGCTATTTAAGGCAACCATCATCAATAAACCTTCATCCCTTAGCGACAAAATATTCTATTTACTAGTAGATGGAGATCATTTTAATCCAATCGAAAAAGGAAAGAATTTAGGCAACGCTTGGTGGAGGCTTTCGGAAGAACAGGCGTGGGAAGCTTGTCCAAGATATTCAACGGACATATCCGCAGCATGGGAGGTAGAATCAGAATTAATCCAAAAGAACTCCGGTGTGCAAACAAGATATGTATGGAGTTTGAAGTGGGTAACCGGATGGGAAGATAAGCAGCCTCATTTCAGAGAAGATTTAAAGTTGATCCACGCAACACCAGAGCAGCGTTGTAAGGCTGCATTATTGGCTGTACTTAACTTATAAGGGGGCTGAGACATGGGCGAGGTTACAAGAATGCCTAAGTATCCCTGTACATTTTGCCGAAAGAACGAAGCGACTCAATTATGTGACTTTGTAGTCGGTTACTCTTGGACATCTGCTAAAGATGAACGGGGACGGATGATAGGTGGCCATCATGAAACTTGTGATAACGCTATCTGTAAAGATTGTGCAACAACGGTTTCAGGGTTTGAGTTTTGCCCATCTTGCAACAAACTACATGTTCAGGTCCAAAAGCAACACGATCAACGCAAAAGCAAAGTGAACATTGATATAGCATTTGGGAGATACGAACCAATCCATGAGGTATAAGGGGGAGAAGAGGATATGAGCACAGCAAGCTATCAATTATCGGATCAGGCAGGCTTAAGCAACATCATAAATAAATCGCTTCACGCATTCCCGAAGTCCTTCATAAATAACAGCAACGAAATTATCCTTGAACCAAGAAATAATGTGTACTTCCGACTGGAGGGAGTCAATACAGAGTTGGACTTCAAATGTAAGATGTTCGCGTGGGTTTCCCGGCCGATTGCCAAAGGATTAAACAAATACTGGGCACCAAGGGTTCTGGAAAACTTTAACGAGGTGTTGGGTACAAACTTCAGCAAGGAAGAAATGTATGAAATCTATGACCTTTTAGGCAATGATGTCAATCGAAAGCTGACTGAGCAGTTCATAGAATCCGGTTACGACATGGCGCTTTTAAAGCGAATGTAATTCCTAGGCCGTAGGCCATCGAGTCAGACCGAATAATCCCAGTGAAACGGGGGCCGGATAAGGTTTACATAATCAGGCTCCCCATAAAGAGAGGAACAAGACACTATGAGCGAAGAAAGATTTGAGGTTAAGCCTTATGGAGTTCGTTATAGATGTGAATGCGGCGGAGAAATGAAACCATCAAGTCACATACTCATGAGCATTCCTCCACAGTATCCACACGAATGCAATAAATGCAAAGCTGTAGTCAATTTGACTAAACGTTACCCTACAGTCGAATGGGAGGAAACAGACAATGCCTAAACTAATAGATGCGGAAAAAATCAAACAACATCTACTAGATAATTGGCAAATGGAACGTCATGCAGGAACGGATGATTCAAGGATTCGTGCGGAAGTATGGGCAGAATTAAATGACTCACTTCGATCTGATATGTTTGACATCACAACTGAGCCAAGACCGAACTTCATAGTTACCTTCTATAAATGCTGGAACCTTATATTGACTAACAGTGGCTTGCATGAAATAAGAGAATATTTATGCCGTCCTTCAGGCGAGGATTTAGAACATGTTAGACAAATGCTAGGTGCAGAGCGATATGAATTGCAAGAGATTAAAGCTAATGGAGACTAAGCCAGGAGACATATATCAAGCGCAGATAATGACCATTAAGAACAAGAAGGGCATTCCAACAGTAATTGCAATGGACGGTCGCATTTATACTCTTCAGCCATCTTATCAACATAAGGAAGTGAATAAGAATGACAAAAGATGATGTTAGTGATTTCAACTTATACGACGAGGATTTTGAAGAATTCCAGCGCCGAGGTATGGAAGCTTACGGCATAACAGAAGATCAATTATCCGTAGTAACACCGTATAAAGTCCACTCTATACTGACAGTAAATATATAAGACAGCCGTAGAGAGGAGAATTATCCATGATTGAAGTATTACCAGCAATAGAGAGCGACTTTAATCCTAAGAATGATGTTGAATTGATTTCCCAAGTGTATCAGGTGCAGTTTTTCGAAAATACAGATCATGAAGATATTCGAAAAACCATTTGGTTGCTGAACAGTTACCGGACAATAAAAGGATTAGTAGATAGTTATGAATTTGTACTTAAGCAGCCACAGGAGAATGGACTAAACGATTTTGATATGGCTGGAGTCGAAGGGGCAGTCAAGCGACTCGGATCAAGTGACTCGATATCCAATTTGCCAGCCAATGTGCTTATAGCTAAAGAAACACGTCATAATAACTATCTTCTTTATAAACGAGTTACAGAAGCTGTAGCGCACGCAGCTAATAACATCATAGATCCACATGAACATAAGATTGTACAACTACTCTTTGTAGGAGAAAGAAAATATCGATACAAGGATGCCGTAGAGTACATGCGAAAGGGATACAAAACGGTTGCTTATGGCATCGAAGCTACTACATTTGCAGAAAAGCGCCGTAAGGTTATCGCATCCCTTGCGAACACGCTACTATTCAATGGAACACTGGATTACGTTACTATCGATTATGGAAGAGGACGTAACCAAGAAGGTGAAATAGGATTGAGACAGCTTAACAGCCGCGAAGGGTAGATACCTTGAGCGGTATTTTTTTGCTTTTTAACTTGAACCCCTAATGATAATATGTGTTCATACCGCAATGGGAGGTAGGCAAGATGAAATATAGAAGAGTTGAGCGATTTACAAAAGAAAAATTAATAGAAGGAATTAAGGAGCACGAATCTGAATTTGGAGAACGTCCAGAAGAGATAAGGATGCGCAATGAAACATGGCATGAATTGTTCAACTTTCATGAGGATGAATCTGCAAATAGTAAAACTGAGCCTATTTTTTTTCAAGGTATTCCAATAATAATTGATGAAAATTTAGCGAATGGGATAATTCTTGAACTTGTCGGTTCCCCATCTGAATAATTAAACTCAAATTCCGTAGTGTATCAGCAACAAGCCCCAAATATAATAAAGATACCGAGGCGAGAGCTTCCGTACTACTCCATTTCTGGTTGCGGCAATCTGTGACGGGACATCACACCGCAGCTCATACCCGAACACCTCCCGGGCAACCGTGATCTCAGCGGCTAAAGATTTGGATCGAGAACGTGAACCGGATGCGTAAATAAATAACCGGGTCGAACTACTAATTGGAGACAGCGCACAGAGGGGAATACCCCGAAGCATTAAAGGTGCGCATTGTTGCCCAAACCGGGGCATGGCGGATTAGCGGTAGCCGCATGTTATAAATTACCGCTTAGTATGATGACAGTAATATGTGGTGGCGAAATAGGTAGACGCAACCAAATGCGCTAAGTGATTGTGGGCACTCAATCTATTGCGCGAGTAGGTCGGTACAACGGATAAACATATACCCAGTCCGTGGGAGGCCTCCCTGTAAGGTGCAAATCCTTGCCCACATCAAAGAAACGGTATGCTGTCACCCCACAATAACGGGTTAGATAGCATACCGTTTTTATTATAGTCAGGAATAAATTACCAAGAGGATAAATCCCACTTTGCATAGAAGACCCTTTGAAACATCAGCGGAGGATTAACTATGAAATTAGATCCAGCACTAAAGGTATTGAGTGGATGGCTTAAAAAGCAAGAACAGATATTTGCCATACCCACAGGGAACGATAAAATCATAATCATCAATGGAAAAGACATTACTGAGGTGATGCGAGGAGCTAATGACACAATTCTGGCCGTTACTCCTAATGGAAATTTTCGTCTACTAAACGAAGTTTACGTAGCTGCATTACTAATGCCTAAAGAATTGGAGAAGGCAGACATGCAACGTATATCCAATAAACTACATATCAATCTACGGCGAGTGCAAGAAATTGATCGTAAGAAACGAAATGTTACGGTTGAGGGCCGAATACATAAGATTGAAAAAGCGTATTGGGAGAAATTCATCGAGGCTTACGATAATCAATAGGAAAAGGGATATATTAGATCTTTTCTTAGACTAAAACGTAGTAAATTCGAATTAATTCCATGTTACATTGTACATACAACCAATATATCTTTACTATGAAGCGCCCAATGAGGCGCTTTTTATTTTGCTCAGGAAAGTTTTGCTAAAGCTTTAAATGATGACTAATCAAAGGAGGATGTGATATGAACGAGGTTCAACCGATTCGAGATAAGAAGGTAATTATTCAAATTCAAAACTATCTTAAGGTCACAAGTTTTAGAAATTACATTTTCTTTTCAATGGGAATTCTTAGCGGACTTCGAGTATCAGACTTGCTGCAACTAAAAGTAGAATCAGTCAGGGAGCAAGCGCATATCAACTATGTTGCTGAAAAAACTAAAAATCGAAAAAAGAAAAAACGTAAACGGAAAAAATTCATCATTCACCCTGATATCTACGATGACTTGATGATTTATATCAAAGATAAAGATGATGATGCTTACTTGTTTGCCAGCAGGCAACGTAAGAAGCTCACCGGAGCCGTCGGGGAACCTATAGATAGAGTAACTGCCTACAAAATGATTAGTGGATTGGGGAAAAGGTTCGGACTCAAAGACATAGGTGTTCACTCCCTTCGAAAAACATGGGGATACCACTTATATTTAGACGATCCACATAATTTAGCGTTACTAATGGATATGTTCGGACATGAGGATATGACGACCACTTTGCTATATATTGGGATAACTCAGGACTCTATGGACGAAGCGATTCGTCGTTTGAGTTTTACACAATCCGGTTAATGTTGCACTCAAAACAGGGAATAACAAAAACATTGATTTCATGCGGTTTCTTGCTTTTTATGAGTGCAACAGAATTATAGTTATGTTTCACCCAACTGACAATATTTAGTGAAAACGAGAGTGTATACAAAGCCTGCCGATTTCGGCTTAGGCTTATTTTCATTAGTAACGTTTGACCAATTTAGACCTTTAGTGTGAATTCCAACTCAAATACGTAGTAGGGCAGAGGTGAAGATAGTTGACAAGAGAAAAAAGTCCAGATCGGGAAAAGGCACTGAAAATCTGGCTGAAGAGTGGACGGCAGAAGAAATTGAGCGAAATAGCGGCAGAACTTGGCCTTAACGCTTCAATGGTCCGCAAATGGAAAAGTGTTGATAAATGGGATGGAATTCCGGCGACAGGAAGGCCGCGCGGTGCTAAGAAAGGTAATCAAAATGCTAAAGGGAATAAAGGTGGTAAAGGCGGGCCTCCTGGTAACGACAAGGCAGTAACTCATGGTTTTTTCAGGAAGTTCATGCCACAGAATACCGAATACCTTGAAATTATGGATGCAGTAGAGAACATGGACCCAGTAGACATGATTTGGTATAACATCACAACTCAATTCAGAGCTATCGTGTGGGCGCAACGCATCATGTTTGTAAATGATCAAGGTGAAATGGTCAAGGAACTGAAAAAGCAGAAATTCGAGGTTCACAGTAAAGGTCGAGGTGATAAAAAGGAATTAATACCTGTCGTTATTGAGGAAGAACATGAATTCCAGTTTGCTTGGGATCGGTACGCCACCTATTTGAAAGCTCAGTCAGCAGCTATGTCAGAACTTCGAAGTGCCATTAAGCAATTCAAGGCTATCGCTCCAGAAGAAGACGAACGCCGTCTTAAACTTGATGGAATGCAAGCTCAGGTCGAGAAGACCAGACTGCAAATCGAAGAACTTAAGAACGGTGAAAAAGATCATCCAACTGAAATCAATGTAAAGAGGTGGTCAAATGTCCCTCGTGCTGGATCTTGATCCATTTGAAGGATGGATGCCACATGATAAACAAATAGAAGTTATGCAGAGCGAAGCTCGTAACAATGTATTAAACTGCGGTCGGCGTGGTGGAAAGACTAACGTAGGTGCTCGTAAATTCTTCGACAATATCTTAGCTGATATAGAACGAGGTAAAGGGCTGCCTTACAAGCCACCAAAGAACCTCAAAAAGATGAAAAAGCCTAAGCCAAAGCTAGAATACTGGTGCATATCACCAACCTATGCCATGTCTGAAATTCAGCAAGAAGAACTATCAGATGTTTTACCAGAAGATATGATTGAATCATGGGATATGTCTAAGAATCGAATATGGCTAAAAGGCTGGGTACTCATTCAATTCAAGTCAGCAGACAATCCTAAGTCACTTGTTGGTAAGGGTTTAGACGGCGTATGGCTAGATGAGGCAAGTAAGATGAAAGCAGAGACTTGGACAGGTTATCTATCCTATGCATTAGCTGATAAAGGTGGCTGGAGCGTATGGACTACAACTCCAGAGGGAATCAACTGGTTTGCTGAGGATATTGTTTTAAGAGGTCAATTTATCGATGCAGGGTTAGAAGAGGAACAGTATCTGAATGATCCAGAGTGGTGTAACTTCTATTGGACTTCACTCGACAACCCTATACCCGAGCTGCAACGAAACATTCAGCGGATGATTGAGACTTACCCCGAACGATATGTAGACCGGGAAATCAGGGCTAAGTTCAACGTATTCCATGGGCAGGTGTACGATGAGTTTAAAAGAACCACCCACGTTGTTGATATGCGTTGTCTTGATCAAAGCATTCATCTTTACGAAGTGACTTATCCAGATGGTAGTACAAAAGATATAACGTTTAGTAGATTTATCGGAGGGATGGATCACGGATGGAATGATCCAGCTGTTTTGCTTGCAATAGGCTGCATAGGTGAAGATTATTACATTGTTGAGGAAGCTTATGCTCAACATGTCAATGTACTTGTAGTGGGCGAAAACGGAGAAATGGAAGATTGTCTAGTTAAACGATATAAGGAAATGGATAGTAGATATCACTTTGATACGATATGGGCTGACCCGTCTCAGCCGGAATATATCAGTACGTATAGGAACAACGACTTACCGATTCAAGAGGCTGATAACGCCATAGGCCCAGGTATTCGAGAAGTATCCACTCTCTATAAGGTCAAGAGTGGAACAGGAAGACCAAACATTTATGTGAACCGCGAGTGCAAGAATGAAATTAAAGAAACAGAGAATTACAAATGGAAAGAGAAGGCGGGACAGCATACCGAAGAACCTGAAGATAAGAATAATCATACTCAGGACTCTAAACGGTATGCTATATACAATGACCGCGAGGGCGATACCGGATTCTCATTTGGATGAAGCTATGAAAGATGTGGTGCTTCCTAATAATGGAGATGGTACAATTGGAATAGGGTGAAAAAGGAAGAAAATTAAGAGATTAACAAGACTAATGCTATTTCCTTCAACCCAGAATTTTATTGTAATTGAAAGGGGATTAGTATGGATATTGTTTTAGACAGTTATATAAATGGTACTTTTTACGGTTGGAGTGGATCAACTCTCTTCAAGTTAGGTAACAATTCATTTTGGATACAGACAAGGTATGCTTATAATTATCATTATGCTTATCGTCCTAGTGCGAAAATAATTCAAGATGCAGGAGCCTATTTTTTAGAAGTAGAAAATGTAGGTGAAAGGGTTGAGGTAAAGAGGGTTACCGATATCATAGAAAGTCAAATAAAAGGAACATTTAAAGGATGGAAAAGTAAAACGCAATTCGAGCTTACCAATGGTCAAACTTGGGAACAAACAGAGTACAATTATATGTATCATTACGCATACAGACCAACTGTTTTAATATATAACACTCAAAGCGGATATCGCATTAGCGTAGAAGGAACTAAAGAAACAACTACAGTTAAAAGAATTAAATAATTGGTTTTACGAGAGACTTGTTATTCCATAGTAACACCGAATAAAAACAATGATATTCTCAATTCATAGAAGTATAAATGAAGAAGGCAAGGAAATATTTCCTTATCGCAACGGAGTCGCTGAACAGCGGCTCTTTTTATTTGCGTAAATACTGAATGGAAGAGGAATATGCGTGCGATTATTTAATAAAAGTGACGCTCTTATCCCAAAAGTAGATGCTTTCGATTGTTTTCATTGCAAAAATCGTTCTAAAGGGAAATGGTGCGGACGATGTAACGCACAACCGATAAGAGGTACATACTGGGATGAGCATGGGTATGCATGCAAACCAACGGCTAGAATTAAAAAATTATCTAGGAGAGTGAGACACGTGGATGAAACAGTAGAATTTGTAGATTTCGCATTAAATAATTGGAGAGAAAAAAGAGACGCGGCATTTAATGCACACAATCTCAATCGGGATGAAGTGTATGCTACCGGAGATTTTGATAGTTTACCTACTGAGTGTCTGGTAGCTATGTGTTACGTAGATGCATACGCATGTGTACAGGCGAAAATCCGTAGCAAAACTGAATGAATCAGGTGTTAATCTTAATTCATAGAAGTCTGCAATGAAAGGAGGAAACGCCTTGGGTGTAAGACAAATAATCATTGACTGGCTTGCAGCAGGACGAACAAAGAATGAGCCGGATAGACAGACTGAAGCTTACTCGCAAGCATGGGGTTACTTAAACCGAAACGGAAATAATCAACCAGCAGTTAAGCGAACGCCAGCAAATCTGAGGTTGCTGAGCGAATCACCGATACCACGCCGTGCAATCAATGTAATTAAGGATGGGATTACTAAACTTAATTGGTCTGTGGCTGCTATTGATGAGAATGATAATGAAAAGTACAGAGAAATATGTAAACTTATAGAACGATCCTTGCTTAAACCGAATTCAGGAGACTCATTCCGATCATGGCTGGAGCAAACTGTTGAAGATATGTTGGTGTGTAGTGCTGGAAGTTCAGAGATACTAAAGGCGGGAGATCCACTCCGACCTTTTCGAATGTATCCAGTGGACACATTCTCCATTGATCTATATCCGCAATGGGATGGAAAACCCGACTCGTATCGATTTGCTCAGCGGATTAACGGACAATATGTTCACCTTACTGCTTCTGAAATGATGTACATTCGTATGAACCCAAGAACAAGCACACCATTTGGGCTTTCACCGTTAGAAACCGTATGGGAATCAGCGGAGAACTTTGTTTCATCTCATAAAACAGCTGGTAATCAGACGAAAAACACCATTCTCAACAAAATACTCAACCTTGGTACAGGTAAAGACGGAAACAGTATTGATGCGAAAGCATTTCGAACGTATTGGAATGCAGAGGTCCAGGGAAAAGGCATCATACCTATAATTAGTGGTTTTAATCCATCTGTCTTAAACTTGGGTGCGACTGATGATAAATCTTTGTTCCTTGAGTGGCAACGGTTCTTGATTGAGATAATAGCCATTTCATTTGGCGTATCGCCTAAAAAGCTAGGCCAAACAAAGGATGTTAACCGTACCACAGCGGATAGTGAAGATGAAGATACAAACTCCACGGTTCAAAATATAGCTGAAAACATTGTTGAACATATTAACAACCATATCATTGATGGTATCTTCAAAATGGGTGGTGTACTCGAATTTAAGTTCTTGTATGCAACGTCACTGAAGGACCTTAAGACTCAAGCGGACATTGATGCTATCTATCTTGATCGAAGAGTAGATACCCCAGATGAAGTAAGAGACAAGCGAGGGAAGAAAGCACTCCCTAATCAGCACGGCGAGGTGTTATTGCAGCCGAGTAAACTGGAAGTTATTGATATCAACTCAACACAGGAAGAACTCGCAGCTACGAAAGATCCGCCGCTAGAACCTCCAGAAGCCAAAGCTAATATAGAAGACCCAAACACCGAGGAAACGTAACGGTGTTTTTATTTTGCCCTGAGAGGAGGTGAGAATCAAAGATGCTTAAGACATTGAAGCTAAGCAATCAAACAATGCGCGTTCAGGACTTTAAGCTATCCGATGCTGGAGCGCACCCTAACAAAATCCCATTCAAATGCGCGTTGTTCGCTGTTGACCAGCCAAGTGATGGTTCGCCTTCAGGGGCTGGAGGAAAGAAGATTCGAATTTCTTCTGAGGTGTGTGATCAGTGCTTGCATACCTTCGTAGGAATGGCACTGAACATCGACTACGCAAATGGTATGGCCGACCACGATCCTCGCTTTAAGGTAGCTGTGATCGAGAAGGCATACCGTTCCTTGGATGGTTACGCATGGATAGACGGGTACATTTACGCCAAAGACTTCCCAGATGTAGTAGCTACCATTCGTTATTACAATGGTCTTGCTGCTGAACATAACTGGAGCGAGTATCAATTCGGTGCATCGCTTGAAATGGAAGCGTCTGTGATGGGCGCTACTGATAGGGATGATGTGCTGGATGTTACTGATTTTTGCGGAACGGGAGCAGCAATCTTGTTCGCTGAAGCAGCCGCATATAGAACAACCAGTTTCGCGGCTAAAAATAACAAACTTAAAGAGGGGGTTGTCAACGACATGACACCAGAACAAATCAAATCCATGGAAGATGGAATAAAGTTGTTGCAAGAGAGTATGACATCAATCACCGCCAGCGTTCAAAGCGTTGTAACTGAGGTTGGAACTATCAAAAGTGACCTTACGAGCATGAAAGCTGCCAATGCAGAGGCTGAGCAAAAGACAGCTGAAGAGCAGGCGGCGGCAGATCTTAAGGCGGCAAACGATAAGGCGACAGCGCTTGAAAAGGAGTTGGCTGATCTGAAAGCTGGCAAGATAACAACGACACCGCCAGAACCCGAACGAAAAACTGTCGCTGCTACCAATCTTCTTTCGAAATACGGGAAAACAGAAGAGTCGGACGCGACAGATTACAAGACATTCTGTGCTTCGGTCGATGCTCTGAACCTTCCCTCATCTGAATCCATGAAACTTAAATTCCAAGCCAAAGCTCGATTTGAAAAGGAGAGTGTATAAATAATGAATAGCCGTGTAGGACAGGCAGTTTCAATTGATGTAGCAGCAGCAGCGCAGTTTCAGGGTCCAGGCGCGATAATCGTAGACGATTTTCAACGCGAAATCACAGATGCTCTTCGTCGTACATCTGTACTTGATGGCCGCATGCAATATGTTCCGGCTACTGGTGACATTTCGACTTACTATGAACAAAATACAATAAATGGTGGTGCTTCAGTTGATCCTAGAAGCCCTTCAGCGACTGCTACCAGCAATCCTCGAACTCCGCATGGTTTGAAGATTAAGGCAATCACGAACCAAGTTAATTTTGGACACTACGATGTTATTCTTGGACAACAGCAAGCCAACTTTCCTGAGCTGAAGGCGAAAGATCTTAATGATATGCTCAACGGTGTTGCCTTGCATCATGGGAAAACTTTGTGGAGAGGCACAGACACATCCCTCGCGGTTCCTACAACACTCCAATATATGGGTCTGCCTAAGCAAATCACTAACACATTCACCGTTGGTGCTGCTGGGTCAATTGTTTCGGCAATACGTGCTAAAGTCGCTGCAATGATTGCTAGTGAGCTTTACGAACTGTTACCATCGGCCATCTATATTCACCCAATCGCACATCATTACTTGGAAGAAGAAGAGCGTCTTGCTGGCAACAACAACACACAAATCAGTAATCTGAAAAAGACTACTGTTGCTGGTCTGGAAGTATTGGCTGTGATGACCGCTGCTGGCCTATTGCCTATTATCCCAGAACCATTCATGCCATCTGCTGTTAACGAAACGACATCAGCAAACACGGATTATGGTATCGCAATCGTGACTGAATCAATGATTGAATATCACTATGTAGGCGAAAAGGGTATCTACCTCTTCCAGATGGGAACTGTTACCGATCTTCAAGAAAAGTATGTTGCCATTAAATACGGCGCGCCTGTTGCTAAGGGTCCTGGTTATGCTCATGCCTATGGCACTATTGAACGTCCTACAATCACTGCAGTAGCTTAGAAATCATTGAATGCAGGGCGGCGTGAGTCGCTCTGCATATAAAAGGAGGCGAGTAGAAGTGACAAAAAAGAAGGAAGATCCATCATCTGATGAACAAAGCGAATCGGTGAAGGTAAGCGATGATACAGCTCTAAATGAAAACAAAAGTGATCCAGACGCAGCCGGAACATCAAAACCAAGCGAAGTTCAGACGGGAATTTCCCTCAAATCTATAGTATTGAAGGGTACGCTCAGCCAGAAAACAGGTCCTCACACCCTCTTTATCGGTTCTAGAATTGTTAATTTTAAAGATGGTGAGGCCAAAGTTCAGGAAGACTTGGCTGAGGAACTCGAAAATGGCGGTTATATTGAATGAGCCAATATCTAACTGTAGAAGACACCGACTACGTACCCGCAGGAGTGGTTCTGACCCTCCCGTTAATCATTAGGGCTTCCGCTATTATTGACGGGCACTGTAAGCGTGAGATCGGCGTTAAGAGCTACACTGAGCGCATACCATTGACCAATCAACGAGGGCATTTATCCTATTACCCTGTAAAGGAAATTACAGAGGTTAATGGCAGAGCAGCATACGGCATAACCGGTGATAACTTCTTTGGTGCTCCAGGCTTCGTTACTGCTGACCTCACTACCTTGGATGTGGACAGGGAGATAGGCACTGTAATGTGCGGCGGTTCACCATTCGGAATGCCGTATGCAGAGTTGGAAGTTACTTATACCAGTGGTTGGGACCCAATACCGGACAAGGTAAAAGTTGCTTGCGGATTGATCATTGCTCAGTTATCTGCCAATTCAAATACAAACGTTAAGTTGAAAAAAGATGTTGACTCCACAATCGAATACTTCGGGAATAATATGATCACTCCAGAGATAGCGGATTTGCTGTCAGAGTATCAGTATTGTTCCTTCAGGTAGGTGAGTGTATGTTTCATGATTTCTCGCACCGACACACTCCTTGTACAGTGAACGGACTGCCGGAAGCGGTAATACTGTCTCGTGGATCAAGCGGATCTTCTCAATTTGGTAGAGAATCAGACTATATTGGTCGTTTTGCTCCTGAATCGTCAGTTGTGTCAGGAGCATTGATAGAAACAGGAGAAACATTCCTTGTCTGTTCACAACGACCAACGCCAGAACGCGATAAATATTGCGGGATGGTAAAGACGAATATGATTGTCAAAATTCAGCGGTATAGTCAGAAATATGATGGGAATTACAATCCTATCGGCGACCCTGACTTTCTGGACATTGAAACGGAAGTATATTCATTTGTCCGTTATGTCACAGGAGATTTAAGACAAGAAGATCCTGGACTATTGCCGACTTCAACGCATCTAGTTCGTTTGCAAAATACGGTTGACGTTCGTCGTCCCAATGATCCCAAATTACTCGGACCAGATCGCATTATATTGAATGGACGCCCATATCAGGTGGATGATATCAACGATATTCAATTTCCTGGGCTTTACCAGATTCAGTTATCGGAGGATATGCGATGATTGCCGGATACGATACTTTAAGAGCTGCTAAGGATCTAGAGAACAAGCTAGCTATTGAAATTACTGGACTTACTAAACTGATTTTACTCACTGCTAAGGGTGGCATACGCTACTATCCAGCAGTACGAGATAAACTTCAAATGGAAATGTTAGTACTAGCAAACCAGATGATATCAGGAGACATTACAGCGGATTACTGGCAAGCTTGGCTTGAACAGTTCGGTAAAGGTTCTTTGATGGCTGATGCTTCTCAAAACCCCGGACTAGTCACCTACATGAATAGTGACGCTTGGAACCGACTGAGGTCGCGGAGTAGCAAGGTTGTCGTAGGACGTGGACAAGGGAACTATAGAAGCATTGATGGTACCATGCGTTTCTCTGGTGGCGGTTATGCTGGTGTGGACTTGGAGGAATTGGCTGAGCGTGGGGATATTGATCCGAAGTTCAAGCCCACGCCTCCGACATACTTTCTGCGGATCGCTATTCAATCCAATCGAAACCGAATCCTTCAGGGCATTGGGGAGGTAATAGAAAACTTCCCATATCATCGGTATTTCTTGGAGGTGAAAGATTGAGTCTACAACTGATTGACGCTATCCAGAACACACACACAGCAGATGGCGAGTTTATGGCGCTGTTGAAGCTTACTCTCTCGCCTACCCCCGAAGAAGTAGTCAAGCGCTTTTCCAAGGGCGTAGAACCCGAGATTACAATCATGAAAGAGACTGTGCCACATTTATGTCAATACATCATGCCAGGGCAGTTCGCCTCCCAAAACCACCTAGTGTTTCAAGGGAAGTTCTGCATCGACTTTTACGGCAAGACAGGGTATGAGGCGAAACTACTATTTGAGCGGTCGTTCAAACTCCTTCACGATGAGAAGATCGTTCAACCGGGGTTTCATTCCTTCCTTTGTGTACTTGCCTATGACGGTGATTTTGCAACAGGAATCAGCGGTGTTAAAGGTTATAAAGGTATATACGATATCGACTATATCCGCATGAATTAGGGAGCGATCATGAACAAAGGGACTGTTAAGCTATTACATGAGGTAGTGCACACAGAGCAGGAACAGGTGAAGTAATCGGCAAGGCTTGGAAAAGAGTCCTTCAAGAATTGAGGTGAGTAACTTGACCGTACAAAATAAATTAAAGAAAGAACCATCAGAATTGGAAGCACTAGTGAAGGAAAAAGTAACGCTGGCAAGTAAGTTGGGTTTGATGGGTGAGGGTGCACAACCGATTGAAGTTTATGAAGAAACAGAAGAGTACAAGCGTATCAACGAAATAGATTTGCGTTTATGGGAACTGGTCAAATAATCTGACTGGTTCTTTTTTTATGACATAAGGAGGCTAAATTAATCATGAGACCATTAGTTTTTGATGGTGTGGGTACGGTTTCCGTTTATCAAACGGATGGAACATTGAAATACTTGGATGATAAAATTTCTAAAGTATCACTTCAACTTCAACTGGATTGGCAGAAGGTTATGGGTGGCGAATCGGGGTATGCTTTCCATTACACAGCACAGGATTTGGCGGATAAGGCTAGTATCGAAATACCGCGGTTCTCTACGATTCTGGCTGAAATCTCTCAAGGCGCTGAAACTGAACGCGGAACTGTAAAATTCAATGAAACAGAAACGGGTGTTTTAGTCGCTACTGATGGATACACAGTTAAAGCACCTGCAAAATACGGCGGGGCATTTGTTGTGGATAGTGATAAAGTGTTTTTGAAGGATGAGGACACTGGAGAACTAGTGCCCTTAACACGAGCTGCAACAGCCCCAACTGCAAACCAATACTCTATTACTGCAGCTGGAAAAATTACAACTGATGTCACAAACAACGGAAAAGTTGTAGTTGTTACATTTGCATGGACAAAAGAGGACTCCACGAAGAGCAAGTTGAGCGGCAAACGCCGACCGAAGCCTTTTAAATTGGTTCATCGCTTTGAACTTATCGATGATGCAAGCGGGAATCCCGTACCCTGTCAGTTAACAATTTGGAAAGCTCTTGGCGGTGGTACACTGGACGTTTCCCAGGAACGTAAAAAGCCGACATCCAATACTATGACGCTTGAAATCATGGAACCAGACATTTCAGCGGATAACCCAGATGGTGTTGCAGTAGAATTGATCTTTGGTATTTAATCTTAATATCATTTTAAAATTGAATCCCTCGCCCTATAGGTGAGGGATTTTCATTAATAGGAGGAATACTCATGGATCGTCAAATTGATGAAACGCTTAATATTGGTTCAGAAGTACGATTAGCTGAAGATATTATTAAAAATGTCCGAATCGGAAGTATTGGGTTGATTCGTAATGTACGACAAGTAATGAAGATAGCACCGTACAAGTTTTCTACTTCAATCGGACGAGATAAATGGCCAGCGACAGAAGATCGTAATGAGGTTGATTGGCCTGCCATTGAAGATGCTTATCGCGAGGCTTTTAATCTTGTTTTGGTAGACGGTCTATCTGAGGATGAATACGAGCGAGTAGATGATAAAGGCATCAAGGAGTTGGATACTCTCCTAGATCGATTTCTATAATGAGTCCTTTCCTCCAGATCCTGATGCAGAGGATGAAGAGGAAAACGACGAAGTTGAAGAGGAAGAAAAAGAAACTAATTGGCTTGATTTATGGGCTTTGTGCGTAAGTAATGGGATATCAGATAGCGAATGGATTAACATGACGATCCCAAAAATTCGCGCACTTATGAAAGCAAAGAATAAAAATAGAGAATTCGAAGTCATTCTGCACGGTGGGGAAGTCGGAATCAAAAAGCCGAAGCAGGCCAAATACCTTTCAGACCTAGGGTTCTTTCCAAAAAAATAAACAAAAGACCTCCGTTTATCAAGCGGCAGGTCTTTTTTTCTGTATATATGGCATGTCACTAGTTCAGGAAAAATTTCCTGACCACCAATAAGGGGTGAAAATACATTGACAGATATGAATAAGGATGTTGTTGGGGCGAAGCTTAGTCTAGATACTTCGAAGATGCTCCCAGCCTTTCAGGCCATTGACCGAGGTGCAAAAGGCAACGCCGAGACATTCAAGGTATTGAATTCAGAGATTACCGTTACCACTAAAAATTACTCTGCTTTAGCAGCGGCAGCCGACAAAATGGCTCTAACTTCGGAAGAACGCCGAAAAAAAATCATGTCCGAGTCAGAGGCATTGATTAAACAGCGCACGGCACAAGCTGAATTGCTCAATACTAAGAAAAATCAACTTGACCAAGCGAATCAGATCGTAAATGCAAAGCTTGCTGCTCAGGAAGCAATCATTAAGAAGAGATATGATGCAATTGAACATCAAGAGCTTGAACATCAAAAGCGGATGGAAATTCTTCAGAATAAAGCGTATGCCAGCGCTATTAAGGTAACAACGACAAGCGGCTCCAACACATCCGATAGAACAAGAGAACGGGTTTTAATGGAAGAACAATCTATTCGCCAAAAACTCATGCAGCTAGCAGAGAGAGAAGGACAACAGGCGAAACAACAGGCAACAGAATATGAGCAGTTTTGGATTAAGGCCCTTAGAACTCGGGAAATCAAAGCAGAACAGATGCGCGAAAAAGTGTTACAAGAAGAGCAGAAGATTCGTCGTGCAATGGAACAAACTGCAAAGCAATCGAGCGCAACGCCTAGTTCGATTTTTGACACTTCTGGAGAAATGAGCGCTGCATCATCCGGGTGGGCATCAAGATTGCAACAAATGGCAGCACATGCCGTTGTCTTTAACACAGTTTATCGGGGTATCCACGAAGTTCAGGCGGCCATGAAAGTGGGTTTAGTAGATATTGAATCCAATATGGCCGGATACGTTCAAACAAATGAAAAGTACTTCCTTGAACATAAAAATGGTACTGAAGAAATGGTTATGAATACTCAAATCCTCAACGAAGAAACTACTAAATTCCTCCATACTGCTCATAGCCTTGGCTCAGAGATTACCGATGTAACCGAATCAGCACGCCTATGGGGACGGATGTACAAGGATGCTGCTGTTGTTCAGGAAATGGTGCGAAAGTCCACCATGCTATCTACAGTAGATATGGTTAGCCTTGAAGATGCTACAAAAAGTATGGAGTCTACCTTAGCGCAATACGGAGTGCAGATTAATAATGCTAATGATGCAATGGTATTAGGTGGGCGCATATTGGATTCCTGGTCTAAGGTAGCACATGATACCATGGCACCAGCGAAAGACCTCGGGGCAGCATACGAACGTACGGGTAAGATTGCAGCTGAGACAGGCGTTTCATTTGATGTTATGAATGGACTGATATCATCCGGTGTTAGAAACACAGCTCTTTCGGGTGAAAACCTCGGGAACATGTGGAAGACAGTCCTTGGTACTATCCGAACAGATAAAGCGGTGGCTGAAATTGAAAACTTAGGCGTTGCAACTAAAGAAGTAGTTGAAGGGAAAGAGCAATGGCGTAGAGCAGATGATATCTTACTGGATCTCTCTACTAAAGTCATTGATAAGAATTATGACCTAACTCAGTCTTATGCGGATATTTCACGCGGGGTATATCAATACGCAAAATTAGCAGCATCCCTTAATGCGGGAGATATTTTACTTGGTACTGCCGCGTCCATCGGATCTACTGGGTCAACACTGGAATACCTCAAGGTGCAAATGGATACAATCTCACGGAAAGCAGCTCAAACCAAAACATCACTACTAGAGATATTCAATCAAGCGGGAGATGATGGTTTACGTTCAGCCATTAAGAATTCGTTAGATGTAATTGATCAATTGTTAATTGGACTTACTAAGATTCCTAAGGGAGCGGTTGGGGCTACTGCTTCTATTGCAGGACTGATTGGCTTATACAAGCTAATGTCACCGTTACTGACTCAGTGGAGAACGGCGCAGGTCGCCTTGAGTACAGCCATTGCTACACACACGACACTTCAAACGGCAGCCACAGCAGAGATGGTAGCTTTCACAGCAGCAGCCAGAGCGGCCATGTTGACAACAGCGGCATGGACAGCTGGGATCACTCTCATTGTTGGGGCTATTGCTTTATTCATCTTTCAAAGTGGTAAAGCGGAGAAAGCGACCAGAGAGCATGCCCAGGCAATGAAGGACCAAGATTCTGCCAGCCAGCAAATCATTAGCCAATATGAACGTCAAATTGAATTACTTCCTAAATTGGTTAACGCTCATAAGTCTTTAGAACAATCCATGAATTCTGGAAATATGTCAGCTGAGAAGCAATCAACAGTAAAAAAACAATTGGATGATGTTTCTAAAGCTCTGATCATTACGCTTGGAGAAGAGGGGGCTAAACAATTAGAAGCCGCCAATTACACAGACGAAGCTGTTAAAATCCAAGTTAACGCACTAAATCAACTGATCACAAAACAGAATGAAGCTAGAAAGAATGTATTGCTCGATAGTAAATCATCTTTGGAAGGGCAACTAGTAGAAAATTCTGAAAAACTATCTAATGCCCGAGAAAAACTTAGTAAAGCAGAAGAAAAGCTTACTCGTCTCCGCGAGGATGGAGTTGGGGTATCTTTTAAAGTAACTAATGCTGAAAAGGATGCTCAAACAAAGGTTGAGGAACTAACAACTGCTCATAACAAATTGCAAGAATCTTTAGCGGATACTAACGTACAATTGGGTCAATTAACGGTAGATGGTCTTGATCAACTCGCTGGAAAGGCTGGTGTATCTTCTGAAAGTCTTAATGACATGGGGGCAGTACTTGCAGACCTCCGAGAACAGATAGATGGAAACGGGACGGCTATCAGTGAAATGAATAGCATTTTGAATGAACTTTCAGGTGAGCAATCTTTAAATGCTTCTGCTGCTGCCGAATTGATTTTGAAATATCCACAATTAGCAACTGAGATATACAAGACAGCAGATGGATGGGAGTTTGAAAAGGGAGCGCTTGAAAAATTAAGAAAAGAGAAAGTTGCTAAAGCGATTAGTGATCTAGAAGCTGAAAAGACATCTGCTTTTAATACTAAAATGGCAACTGAGGATAGACTTGCCGCCTACGGTATAGAAGCCGCAGCAATCAAGAGTCTTGCTGATCTGAAAGCTAAAGTGAACGGTTCTAAGGTAATCACAGCAGATAATGTAACCACAACAGGCGATGACTTAAAGTACTTTAAGTCGCAGTTCAAACAACAAGGAATGGATCAGGCAAAGGCTGAAAGTGAATTAGACGGATTGTTTGCTGAATACGATGCTGAGGCGAAATCTTATGATGAAAAAATAAAAGCTTTAGGTGCTCTTTATAAAGATCCTGATTTTGGAGTAAGTTCAACCAAGGACAGTAAGAAAAGTAAAAGTAAAAGTGCTGCTGATAAGTCTGCTGAAAAAGCAGCAAAGGATGCAGCAGCGGCTAGGAAAGAAGCGTATCAGAATGATCTTGATAATTTTAAGTATGTTGCGGAACGACAAAATTGGACCATAGACCAACAAGTATCTGGATATGAAAAATTAAAGAAACGACATGCCCAGTACTTATCTGAGGATAAAGATGCGCTAAAGCAATGGGGCAGAGATGTCGTAGCTTTAAGTGATGCAAGGTACACCGAAGATGTGGCTAACTTAGAAAAGAAGACTGAGCGTATGCGGCAGGCTAACCTTCAAGAAATCGAAATGATTAAGGCTTCACTTGATTTTTACACCAAGGAGCAAAATAAGACCTATCTGACTACGGAACAAAAGGCTGAGGCACAGAAACAAGTCTATGATTTGACAAAGCAATACAACGAACTGCGTTATACCAACTCCACAAACTGGATTGATAAAGAATCCACAATGATGGAGATGACCGGGAAGAAAAAAGCTGAGATTGTGCAAATGGAACTGGATGCATATAAACGCATGTCCCTAGATAAATCTCGAACCACAGAACAAAACTTCGAATTAGAGAAAAAAATCCATGAGAAGAAAAAGAATTTGATCGAAGAAGAATTTTCGCAATTTCAGAAAAATGTAAACCACAAGAAAAACATCGGGGAATTAACTGCAAAAGAGGAATTGAATGAGTGGATTAAAATTCAGAGTATGTATAGAGAAGGAACTGATCAGCGAATGGAAGCGGATGAGCAAGTATACTCCCTTCGCAAGAAACTCATAGAAGAGGAAACGAAGATTGTAGATGAACTTGGAAAAAACTATAAGAAAAAGTTAGAGGATTCTAAAAACGCAGCCGTTAAGGCAATAGAAGCAGAGCGCGATGCTTATATTGCTGCAAAGGACGCAGAGATCAAGGCTATTGATGATTTACTAAGCAAACAACAGGAATTAAATGAAGATCAGGATTACGAGAGTGCGCTGGCAGAGAAACAAGCTAGACTAGCTCTACTTGCTTCAGCTGTAGGACCTGACGGAATCGCAGAACGAAAACAGGTTCAAAAAGACATTGAGAAGCTACAACTTGATCATGAGCGCACCTTGGCAAAAAGAAGTCTGGAAGAACAAAAGCAAGCTTTACAGGATGAAAAGGATGCAAAAAAAGAATCTTTTGACAAGGATATCCAAGCTACCAAAACGCATTACGATGAATTGCTTCAAGCGTTAGAGAGCTTTTCATCTGACACCGCCAACCGTTCGGAGATCATGAAAAACATTCAAGTTTTAAAGGAAGCTGAGAAGAATGCTGAGATTTTAGCGCAATTAGATCAGTTCATCTCAGACTACCAACTTAAGATGAGTGCAATTACTGCTTTAACGCCAACTGTAGGTGGCTCTTTATCTTCCATTACAACAACGACTACATCTAAGAAGGATTTGGATTTAATCGAGTACAATTCTAACAAGGATGCATGGGATGCGGCAAAAGCGGCTGGTAAAAAATCAGAAATGGAGCGTTTAGCGGCAAGAAATGAGGAGTTGCGTAATAAATACGGCATTGATAAAGACACTGGAAAACTTCAAAGCTTTTCCGAAGGCGGTAAAGTTAAGGGACCGCGTGGAGCAGCCACATTGATTGAAGCACATGCAAGTGAAATTGTAATGAATGAGCGACAACAGGACAACTTACTCAAACTGATGAACTTTAGAGTGCCATCATTCAGCTTCGCAATGCCTAGCACATCAGCATCAAATTCTTTTGGCGGAACAAATCCGCAGCATATCAGTAATACTTACGCGATAACTACAGGAGATACTTATATTGAAGATGCGTCTACCGCGCGTGTATATTGGAATGAAAAGGAAGACTTAGTGCGGAGATGGCAAACATCGGGGGTGAAGTAAATGGTTGAGGCTACAGCGGACGGAGTGTCCTTTCGGTCTATTGGGCTTGGACTGGTAAAACATAACATTCCGGTTCTTCCCTCAACTGAGGAATACAGCATAAAAATAGCTGGAGCAGATGGAGAAACGGATTTTGGATCAAATTATGGCCCTAGAACATTCGATCTCGAATGTGTGCTTATGGCTGATGATCCAACACTAGACTATCACCGGAGAGTCGCCTTAATGGCGGCTCTTTTTAATGTCAAAAAAGGCGATATTCCATTTACCTTTTCAGATTTGCCGAACAAACGGTACATGGGTCGGTATGCCGGGACAATGTCGATAGATAAGATCATATTTGACGGTAATGTCACGATCCCGATCAAAATGCATAATCCTTGGCCGGAATCATTGCAAGATACGGAGTTGCGCGAATATGGCGAAGGGCTTTCCTTCGGAGAGGGTTATTTTTATATCTCGGATTCGTCATTTTCTATCACGACAAGCGGTCAATCTTTTGCCGTCATGAACGAAGGATCTGAAGTTGGGTATCCATTAATTCGCATCACAGGTTCTTTTACTAACCTTTCCTTAACTGATGGTTCACAGACAATTACTTTCTCAGGAAGCACCGGTTCTAATGATGTACTGGAGATAAACTGTGATCCGAAGAAATGTACTGTCCGACTTAATGGTATTAATGCGTATTCCAGAAGCAATGGGGTGTTTTTTGAGTTCGAGCCAGGAGAGGCAGAAATAACAGCTATTGCAACGAATCCTAATTTCATCATTGAGTTCATTTATCGTTACAAATACCTATATTAAGAAAGGAGTGCGGTTATGGCCTTTGCACGCCGTATCATAGGCAAGACTCTGGACTTGCTCAATCTGCAACGACACAACGACAATTATGCAGAAATTGAAACTGACCTTACGAATCACGAATCCAGAATAACAGGGGCACAGAGTGATATAACAACGCATAAAGCCTCAGAAAAGGCGCATCCAGCGGAACACGTGACTTATTCAGGGGCGGTTGTTGGAGCAACGAATATCAAAGAAGGATTAGACAATGTAAAGGACACTCTCGATAACGTAATTATCGGAGGTGGAGACGGCACTCAGGCAGCTGCTGCGGCAGTCAGTGTATCAGGTACGACTTATACAACATTGAAACAGCGCGTTGATACAGAGTATCTGGAAACAGATGTGAAGTTCACTGTGGTTAGTGAACAGTTGGCGGAAACTGCGGAGCAGGTCGGGGTACTTGGTGTGACCAAAGCGGAACAGTCCGATTTAGATACGACTAACAATACCGTAGAAATCATTCAATCCACAATGATGGAAAAGACTACTACTGACATTTCAGTTTCACAAATTAACAAGAACCTTGGAAAGTTTGATCAGACTTACATGACGGAGGAGTTTCTTCAACAAATCGTGGGAAACACGTCGATCAATGCAGTTCCGGCAGATGCAAGCTTAGGAAAAGAGAAGTTTACCTTTCGCGTTCTTGAGGGGGAAGCCTCTAAAAATATCTTTAACGCCGACACCATTACGCTTCAACGTTACGTTAACTCCACCGGGGGCCTGACGTTCAACACAAGCTATAGTACCAGCGATTATATTCCGGTACTCCCTAACACAACGTATGTCACGAATCACTTCTTTTCCGGGGCTTATTACGATTCAGCGAAAGTATTCATCTCTACTATCGCTGCTGCGAAGTTCACCACTCCGGCAAATGCGGACTCTATCCGATTCACAGTGCCTAACGGTAATGTGGCTCAAACGCAGCTAGAAATCGGGTCTGTTTCCACACGGTATATGTCGCATAAAAATACGGTACGGAAGGATACGATACCGACAATTACCAATGATTTGATCGGAAAGGGAGAAATTCAAGCAGATAAGCTTGCCTTCCAAACCATCGTGGCTGTCCCGTCTAAAAATAGATTTGACAAAACAACAGTTACAACAAGCCGATATATCACTGATGCTGGCGCTCTCGTATTTAGCGGTGGCTATAACGTAACAGACTATATACCTGTCACAGTCCAACCATACGCGCTCAATCAGTTGAGTTTTGGTAATGTTATTTGCTACGATGCGAGCAAAACTTATCTCGGCTATGTTTCCAGGAGCAGCAGCGTCTTTACTCCTCTTCCTGGCACCGCCTTTATACGGTTTACCGTTACCGATGCCGACTTGAATACTACTCAGATTGAAGCTGGGTCAATCGTTACTGCTTATGAGAGTTTTGGCAATAAGGTATCAGCAGACTTGATTACTGGGCTGAACATACCCAAAGTACCTACGGTCATCAGAGTTACAGTAGCGACCAGCGGCGGCGATTTCACTTCTGCGAGTGCGGCGCTAGCATCGATTACTGACGCTAGCGAGACGAAGCGTTATGAGATATTCGTTAAAATCGGGACTTACATCGACACATTTCGGACTAAACACTATGTCGATATTATCGGAGAGGACAAATACCAAACTATTATTGATTACACGGGTACGGTTGAAACATGGAATGCAACATCAACAGTCTTTGCGGAATCTCAGTGCACTATTAAAAACCTTACTCTGATCGGAACCGACACTAAGTATCCTCTACACATTGATAAAGCGACAGGTAAATGGACTTGCGTAATTGAAAACGTAAGAATGATACACAAAGGTTCTTTAACTGACGCAACAAAAGCGGGCACTCCTCTAGGAGTTGGTTTATATCCTTATCAATATTTGATTGTGAAAAACTGTGAGATGATTGATAGAAGTGGAGCCTTTGGGTCAAGTGGAGTCTATTTTCATAATCAATATGATTCAATTGGTACAGGATACCGGAGTATCCGTATTGAGGAATGTAGAATATCGGGGGTTACTTATGGAATTAGACCAAATGACGTAGAAGGTATTTCACAACAGAATAATGATGCCTATATTATCAACAATGACATTACGGCAACCCACCAAGAGTACTACTACCCTGAGAACAGCCCGGCGTGGCATTTGTTTAAGAGGGGCAATGAATACACACGAGGCTGATTATTGTGTTCGCAAGCGAATGTATTTTGCGATAGTCTCTCTGAAAAACTAATGCTGTCATTGTGAAGTTTTTCTTTATTTACCCAATTACCTATTTTATGATAAGGTTGAACTATTTATATAGATAAATATCATAAATCGGGGGATTTGAATGAAAAGGAAAAACAAGCATGCATTAGCAATATCTACGTATCGTCTAGGGAATTGGAATTACTACAATGTAAAGCTGCCTATAATTAAGCAATTAATAATGATTGTATATAGGCTGCTCGACTTTGTCTTTATAAAATGGATTGGCGGAGGTCTTATTCCTTATGCAGCTAAAATTGGTGATAATTTAATCCTTCCTCATGGTGTTATGGGCATAGTGATCCACCCCAAAACGATAATAGGAGAGGGGGCTGTAATTTTTCATCAGGTTACGATAGGAATAGACGAACATTCTGGTAGTACAGACGCACCAAGAATAGGGAAAAATGTATATATTGGATCAGGTGCAAAAATCATTGGAGACATAGTTGTAGGAAATAATGTGCGTATAGGTGCTAACGCAGTGGTAATAAATGATATTCCTGATGATTGTACAGCCGTAGGAATACCTGCAAGAGTAATTAAACCGAAAGGTTAAGATCAAAAAAAGTTGCGAGGCGATTACCGCTGCAACTTTTTTTCTTTGAGAATAGTAAAGTCAATGAGCGCAAACAATGTCCAAATCCAAGGGAACCAAATTGCAGAAATAACGGTGTAGTGGATCATTGCGACTATAAATGAAAACAGAAACAAATAACGCTTATTTCCATTTATTCGAAAAATTCTCACAAGGTAAATTCCAAACACCAGTAACGAAAGTGTAATACCTAATAGTCCATAACTTATAGCGGTATCCAAATATAAACTGGTAGAACCAGTCCCAATAACAGAGGACATGTAACCAGGCCCCCAACCAAGCATAGGTTTTTGTTGAATCAAATCAAAAGCTAAATCCCACCGGGTAAGACGAGATTGCGAAGACATTATATCATTTGAAAATGTTGCCTTTTTTATGATGTTTTCGAAGAAATTTCCTTTCCACGGTTTTGTTAGAAAAAGGATTAATACTGATATCGCAATAAGAAAGTGACTGTAAATAATTGTAGTCATTTTAAACTTTACTAACTCTTTATGTATTCTTTTATCGAAGAAAAGATAAATAAATACACATATGAATAACGATATAAATAACTCTATAAATCCTATCGCACTAAAAGTAAAGAGTAAGGCTAAAAGAACTGAAAAGGTATAAAAAACTGCCTTCTTTTTGTTTTTCATGTGAACCTTAAAAAAATAAATCAAGAACGGAGTGAACATTAATAAATACATTGCAGCAGGCCCAGATTCCTCCATAGTTCCTCTAGCTCTATAGAAAAAAGAACCGCCAAAATTATATGTGTGCATGTACTCTTTGACTGTTGCCCTATAAATAACGGAGTCCAGATTAAACGAGAAAAAGTTCTTAGAAATGAACTCTATCAAGATAATAAATACGACGAGAAGGACTCCTTTTGACAGATATGAAAACACGTCCCTTTCTTCTAGATTCGAGTTTGCCAAACCGATAGATATTGTAACGTGGTAGATTATTATTACAATGATATACGCTGCCGCGTGGTTTATCGCAGTAGACATACTTCCTTGGCTGTAGAGTAGCCCGAATACGTATAAAATGCATATTAAGGAGTAAATAAACTTTATAGTAGATGGTATTGGAATTATAATTTTATTCTTCAGCAACAAAAAAAATATTCCTACAAGAACACATCCAGAAATCAACAAAGGCAAGGGGGTTATTGGCGTAAGTGCAAGCGCACTTACAAATCCTAAGAATAAGAAATACAATTTAATAAACATTTTTATGCTCCCTACTTTATGTATTGTTACCTTACAATATGGTGCTTATTAGTATAATTTGTCAACATGAAAAAACATTATTACCTATTTCTCTTATGAGAATAATAGCGAAGATATAATGAATAGACGGACCATACTACGCATTACTGAACAACCAAAAATGTACATAAAAAAGAGCTGCGGGATTATTCTGAAGGCTCTTTTTTTGAATTCAATGATGTCTGATAATTCGCAGTCCAATTCTATGCATATCTAAGGAAATTTTTCCTGAGCAAAGGATGATGATATTGAACAAATTAGAAGTACTAGATAAGAACTTCGTTCCGACAGGCAAACTAGTTAGTTCCTATGAAGAAACTCGCAAACGCCGGATTAACTCGGATTATGAAATCTCTTTCTTGGTTCCTATGATCTCGGAAGATTATAGAGAAAAGATTCAACTCAAAGGCCACGTTCGAGATGAACGTGGCCAATTTTATGTAATTCAAAGTCGGTCTAGAATTCGAGATGGACGAAAGCTAACAGCATCCATTATGTGTAATCATGTCATGTTTAAGTTAATGGATTTCAAATTTCCTTATGCAGACTATATCGATGAAGCATATGGACTTCATATATCTCATCTAACCAATTTAATATCTTCAGCCACTGGTGGTAGATTCACATTTTCTATTGATGACACCTTTGATCTGTATGATGTAAAAGATTTCGGACAGGGGAATTGTCTAGTTGCCCTCAATAAGATTGTTGAAATGTACGGATGTGAAATCGAACCAGATAATTTTGTTATCCATCTTAAGAAAAGAATTGGTACAGATAATGGCCATCAATATCGACTTAAGAAAAATATCGTTTCTGATCAATTTAAAGATGATACAAGTTCACTTGTAACTCGTATGTTTGCCCAAATGAAGGATGGCACAACTTGGATAGGTAAATCAGCATCCATCCTGACAAACGAAGAGAGAACACTATTGGAGGCTGTACCAGGGGCAATCGTAAACGGAGTTCTGCGCGTAAACTATTTGATATCTCCGCATGTTCATGAATGGTCTTGTAACTCAGTACCATTCTACGATAATGAGATCATTGTCCAAGATATCGACCCAAGCATTGATGAAGATAAAGCGGTACAGGATTTGTTAGAAGCAACACGAAAAGCGCTAAGGGAGCAAGAGATCCCAGCGTTTGAAGTTAGCGTAGATGGAGCTGACTTATATAAGATTGACGGTGAAGAAACAAAAGTTGGATTAGGAGATACCGTATATTGTCACGATCCAGACATGGAAATGGTAAATCTCTCAGCCCGGATCACGGAGCTTACAGAATATCCTTATTCTATGGATAAACATGCACAAGCGACAGTAGCAAATGTTATGAGGCGGGATGAACGAGACATACAATCTGACTTGGAGAAAAGTAAAAATACCGTTCAAAACCTATTCAGTGGTGGTAGAATTCGAGCAGCGGCTTTTGAAGAATTCGCACACAAAGCAGTGATAGATATCAATAACTCTAAAACGGAACTTATTTATCCACCTGAAGGTGGTATCCTTGCACAAGACAAGAATAATCCATTACGTCAGGTACGATTGACTTCAGCGGGGCTCGGTATATCTACAGATGGATGGAACACCTTACGAGCCGCAATAACAGCTGATGGGGTATTGGCAGAACAGGTAATTGGACAGTTTGGTAATTTTGTATCCATGCTAATCGGAGAAGGAAATAATGTGGTACAGATAAACCCACATGGAATAGCAGCCGGACATGCTAACTTTAATGATTCTCCATTTCAGGTAGCTATGAATGGTGATGTTATTGCTCGTTCCATTAAATTAACAGGAGAGATCGATAACTCCAAAATGTATTCATCTGAAATAGAGGGTGGAGTTATTACGGGTGCGCTAATAAGGACAGCTAATACTGGTGCCCGGGTTGAAATGGATTCAAGAGGATGGAGAACCTATGATCTCTCTAATATACAAAGGATAGGGATTATATCCAATTCGGCATATGGTATGAGTGCCATTGAATTTAATAATTCCCTTGGGAATAGCGTCGCAACCATCAATGGCGGAGACACGGTATTCTCGATCTACTCAAAAACAGATATGATAATATCAGCGGTTAATCGTAGGTTAAGTCTGCAAGGATATGTTGACTTCAGTTCGGCCGATGTAGAAGGTCTAGGGATTTCTAGCATTACGGGATTGCAAGCAGAGATAGCATCGTTATGGAACGCTTTGAATGGAAAAGCCTCATTGTATCATTCACATTCAGTTACACTACCTAATCACAACCACGGAAGTGCAACACTTACTCCATCTGGTGGTGGAACATACTCTGTAACTTAATATAATGACTACTTCCAACTGTGATGGTATGATTAGGAGAATATACCAATAACGGAGCGTGATGATTATGAAAAACTGGGGTTATATGTTGAGTGGCGTTGTAATAGGAGCGGTTCTTATGGTCTCTTCCAGCGCTTTCGCTGATCAAATACAATCATTTGTCGGAAAAACAGTGGCAGGGGAATACACAGTGAATGTTAACGGTAAAGACTTGAGCGAAAAGGCTATTGTCGTTAATAACAAAGCGCATGTTCCTTTACGTGCCGTTTCCGACTCTTTGGGGGCAACGATAAAAGTGGAAGGTAAAACAATAGTAGTGACATCTGGTAATAATGATGGCGTTCAAACAGAAAAAAGTAACACCTCTGATAAGTCATTAAACCCATATGTTGGTCAAACAAAAGAAAGTCTTGAAGAATCAAAAAATATATTGATGACCAAAGTCATCGAACCTTCGAAACAGCAAGTCGCTATACTTGAGAAACGGCTTGCTGCTGCTGAAGTATCCGTGGTTGAAGGAGAAAAAGCAATGAAATACGCTGAAGAAAACAATTCAAGTGAAACTGAGAAACAAGATGCATCAAAATCTAAAAATCTTGCTGCGTCTTCCGTTGAAAGAACTAAGTTAGAGCTAGATTCTTTGAAGACGGACTTGAATAAGTATGAACAGCAATTAAGCCAAATCAATGAAGCACTCTCTCTTATTAATTAGGAATAGAAGGAAACAGGATTGGAGCTTATTAATAATCGTAGTAACACAGTAGGAAAATAGCGTTAACCTATAACTAAGAAGGTCTCTCCTAAGGAGGGGCCTTTATTTGTTGTTGGAGGTATATTTCTATGCTTAAAGTAATTTTGAAGGCTTATCACATGTATTGGATTAGATATCATAACGAATGCAGGCATCATCATTTTAGAAAACGGGACATCCATTTAGACTGGATTAGGGGAAGGTATTAATTAGTTTTCAACGAATAATAAAGCGAGGTGTATTTAAATGGATAATTTACTTGGAACTATTGTGTTTATTTTGCCTGGATTTCTTATGTACTTTTGGCTTCAGTCATTCGGGATAAACCCCGTTGTGAAACATTCACCTGGGGAATTTACAGCAATTGCAGCTTTACTTTGGCTGCCTGCGTCCTTTGCGACCTTACTACTGTACAATGGTATAGTTTCTATTTCCAAAGTGATTAGTAACACGGATGTTATATGGTCAATTCAACAATTGAAAGATAAATCTGGTAGTTTGACATTCTTGCTAGTATTTCTGATCTTAAGTGCATTCGTGAGTTTTGTGATTAGTGCCATTTGGGCAAAGTGGTTACACCCTGTTCAAGCAAAATTAATTAATAAAATCAGAAATTGGCGTGGGGCAGCTAGCTTGTCCAAAAATCCTTCGGTTTGGGATGAGGTCTTTACGAACAATGATGCTCAAGTCGTTGAGATCGGAAGGCTAGATAAAGCTGGCATCACTATTATAGGATGCATAAATAAAGCGTCCCGGACATTTGAGCCGGAACGCCATTTGAATCTTGACGATGTTGATTTCTTTACGGATCTTGTGCAAAGACATAATATTTCTGTGGCGAAGGTATTTTATGACACGAAATCAGGTACTTATGTAAAGATATTTAACTCGAAGGAAATTGAAGAGGCTCAAATTAAAGATTTCAATGCTATTTCTTCGGTGGCAGAATAATTCGAGCTGAGGTCTTATCAACTGACCTTGTTTCAGCACCCGAGGAGGGGTTCTGAGGCTGACTATTAGCTGTTTGTTTATTACTCACGTTATTGTTCTCCTTTCGTATCACTCTTGGTGGCATCCTGAGATGAAGTTCTTTTGATGTCGCCAGATGTTTTAGGGAAAATTCTTGCCGATACCTTATCGACAGATCCCTTTAATGAGATCCATTGCTTTTCTTCCTCATTCTTTGGCATAATAAACTACCCTCCTTACCATTACCAGAATTCGACATTATTTCATTGTATCCTCCTTAAATACTCAGGCGGTAATGGCGGTCTTCAAATCCGCAGTCATTACGAACATTTCTAGTGATAAGCTAAATTCATAAGAAAGCCTCTCCAATATTTTGGAGGGGCTTTTACTTTTGTCTGAAAGGAGGAACATAGGTGGTAATTATAAAAAAACTTGAATTAGCACTAGATCTAACGAGACCAGCAGAAGAGTTGGTTGAAGCGATTATAACAGTATTAGAATTTTACCCCGGGCGACAAATTGAGATTTTGCAGCAAGTTGATCATAGAGTAGGTGAAATGTTGGCAGCATCGCAGCGATCACAGAAAGAATCAGAAGAAAAGGACGAAACAAGAGAGTAGTGGGAGGGAATGAATATGGAAATATCAACCATTGTGGCAATGATTGCTGCTTTAAGTGGTATCGCTCTTGGATGGATAACCCGGACATCCGCATTTAAAAAGGATGTGGAGCAAGAGGCAGGTAGTGGCGCGGCATTACGTACAGATGTCGAATACATCAAACGAGGTGTGGATGATATCCGAGCTGATGTCAGGCAGCAGGGGCAGCGCACAGACGCACTAGCGGAGCGTGTGACACGTATTGAGGAGTCCTCTAAACAGTATCACAAACGGCTTGATCGATTCGAAGAAAATAGAAGAGGTGATTTGTGATGGAATGGAATGCAGTAGCTAATTTTATTAAACCAGAATTGTTAATCGTACTAATTGCGTGTTGGGTGATTGGATACATTTTGAAGAAGACTCCGCGTGTAAAAGACTGGACGATCATTTACATTGTCACTCTGGCTGCTATTATTGCTGTCTGTATTATCCTTGGGCTGAGCGTTGATAGTGTCCTGCAAGGTATCTTGTGCGGAGCTGTAGCAGTCTATGGCAATCAGTTGGTTAAGCAAGCGAAAAAGGGGGTTGATGAGTGATGCAAATCATCCAGAAGGGCAACAAACACACAAATTTTAGTGGCCGTGGCGGTCATATTCCTATTGCTATTGTAGATCATATTAGCGGTGGTACGATGAGTTCTATGGATAGTTGGTTTCAATCGGAGGGGAATACAGTCAGTAGTGCACACTTTGGTGTTTCCAAGACTGGTGAAATACATCAATACGTAGATATCACGAAAATGGCATGGGCTAACGGTATCACAGTCGATTCCATCTCGAAAGCGACAGCATCTATAGTCAAAGAGAAATCACCAACAAATCCCAATAAATACACAGTTAGTATTGAGCATGAAGGAACGGATGGGACACTGACAGAAGCGCAGTTTACCGCAACAGTGTGGTTACATAAATATATCAGTGGTGAAGTTAAAAGGCTCTATGGAAAACCATTAGTGCTTGATAGCAAATATGTCATCGGACACTTTCAAGTTGATCCGATCAGGAAGCCATATTGCCCAGGAGTTAAGTTTCCTTGGGAACGACTTTACGCAGCGCTAAAAAATGAGGAGGTCAAAGATTTGAAAGTAGATAAGGCAGACACAGTGGTTAATGGATTAAAGCTGCCAGAGGGTAGCGTACTGATTGAAGGTAGAACCTACGTACCATTAGCCGCCATTGGTAAAGCGATTGGTGCACAAGTGTCTTGGGACAATGAAACGAAGACAGCTACAATCATTACAAAGGCGTAATATAATCTTTATCATGTTTTCATATTTTTTTAAGCTAAGAGGATTACAGTAATCACATACCCCCTTATAATATAGATCTTGACTCTACCGACATTGGTGGGGTCACTTTTTTTATTTTGTCTACATAGTTCCGACAATCCGTATAGTCCGCAAACCTATTGGCAAACACCCCGTCAACCTTAATCGGTCGGTGGGGTGTTTTGTTTAGACTATAAACTCCGTAAATACTGGGCTTCTAAGCATTCCTGATTTAGTCCAGTTTCTCATTCTTACCTTTGCCCGTAATCGTGGCTCAAGATGTACAAATTCCTTATCTTCGCCTTTAATCAGTTGTGGGACCACACCTCTGAATGCCTGCTTATGAATCGGCGATGCTCCGAGTTCAATGATTCCTGCTGCACGCAGTTTGCCGGAATTACCGGATGGAACAGCAGCCAACCAACCAAACTCCTGTTTTCGATACCCTGTAATATATACATCTGCATAGGTCCAATTGATAACTTTTTGCCATGCGTGAGAGCGGCGGCCAGTCTCGTATACGCTGTTTTTCCGTTTACCTACTACGCCTTCCATGCCCCGAGTTTCGATCTGCTCAAATAATGCCTCTCCAGCACCTTCCACATGCGGCACTATTCCAAAGCTATTAGAGGGTAGCGTTAGCCCCGCCAGTATCTCTTTGCGAGTCATTAAGGGCAACCCACGTAGATCCTTTCCTTTGTACATTAAGATATCAAAGATGGCATAATACGCCGGGAGTGTTCCGGTGAGTTGTACTATCTTCTCTACTCGTTTTGTCTGAAAACGGTTCATTACAGATTCAAAATCAGATACTCCGGTCTCTGGATCGACGCAGGCGACCTCACCGTCAAGAATTACATCATCAGCGAACGGAAGTTGTAACTCTGGGTACTGTCGAGTACATTCGTTGTTGTGACGGGTATACAATCTGATTTTCTCTGATTGCTGGGAGTAAATCAGCCGATGACCATCTATCTTTGGTTCAAATATATAATCGCTGTGACTGAATGGTCCCACAGCAGTTTGTAATAACATAGGGGATATAAACATAGTTTCACCTCTCCATAATTATAATCTTTTGATAGGCATTGGAGGGCAGGTAAGTCTTGGATCTTTAGACATGCTGTTTCTTTTTTCCATTGCTTAAATTTCCCTAACGTGGTTATAATACAAACAAGTGTTCTTATTTTATTGGAGGCGAGCAATCATGAAAATGAGCATCGGCCAAACAGTTGAAATAGTGTATCAAGATAAAACAGGGAAGATCACACAACGCAAAATTGAGATTAATGGCATCCGTAACTGTCGGATCCGAGCAACCTGTCTTACAACTGGAGCTCCACGGGTATTCCTGCAAGATAATATTTTAGCCTGGCGGATCATAAAGCGAGGTGTGGTGGCATGAGCGAATTAACCAGAAGAGAACGGGATGCGCTAAATGCAATTGTCACGTTATATGATCGGCTAAAGTATTCTCCTACCATCCGTGAGATAGGTGAAGAGATGGGATTATCTTCTGTTTCAACAACATTCCGATATATTGAACTGTTGGAGAAAAAGGGTTACATTGAACGAAAAGAGAGCTCACCACGTGCGCTTAAACTGCTGCGCCGTGCTTGATGATACTCCACGCAAGCTTTTGCGGATTATATCGCAGTTTAGATATCATTTTAGGCGGATGCCCAACATCAAAGAGTTGGGACGATTGAGCGGACGCCGCCCAGCGGAGATAATTAAGGGGTTTAAGGTGTTGTCTGCGGAGCATTATATAGTTTGGGATGTGTCTACGCCTATCGAGACAACAATTATTATCGATAATTGGGAACGGAACGTGCCGTACGAAAAAACGCCACAACAAGGCACAGAGAACGGCAGAGGCGGTACTAATATTGATTATTGGCTTTATCATTAGGAGGGGTCACTATGACCAAGTTGGACGGTAATGAACGCTGGAAAACGAAAATGATCATGACCGAGCATGTTGAGCAGTACGAGGAACAGCAGCGCGAGAATCCAAATAAAATGATAACTACGGAGGAGCGCACGATGGTTCGAGACCTCATTTTGCTTCCCTACATAGATACGATGGTCGGCAAGAGCCTGAAGGAGCTCGAACACTCCAGCAATATTCTAAAACGCACCTTTTTGATGGCTGGTGAAGCCATACAGCGCCGGATCATGCAGGATACCTATCGACTGCAAAAAGAGCTGAAGCAGCGGAATATCAAAATGCTGGCGGATGAGCAGGATGATTTTATCACGTATTACAAAATCTTTTGCCGAGGATATCAGGAACGCTTTGGATTAACTCGTGATGTTATGCGTACTGAGATTAGCTTACGGCTGACTCAGTACACAACCGAACTTGGTGGTGCTCTAAAAGAGCATCTCAAATAAGCCGAGGCCAAGAGGCATATAACTCCCTTTTTGTGCGTAGGTATATAGTATAAATAAACTTTCAGCTGAGAACCGCAGCGGCAAGCCGCAAGGAAGCGGAAGCGAAAGTTAAAAGCATGTACACATAGTATAGTATACGCAATGTTTACAAATCCCAAAATTTCTCGGCCCGAATGGAAGGATCAACCTTCCTTAGGGCTTTTATTATTTTCTGCATGGTCCTAGCTGTGGGCATATGTTCATCATCGTTACAAAGTAATCTAACGGTATTTCTGTTTAATCCACTCTCCTGAACTAACCACTCCTGTTTAATACCCCTGTTATCAATCCATTTCCCAAGTTTCGTTCGATCTTTCCCTAATCCCAGAACCAATCCAAAAAACATTTACTTCACCCTCCATCCATTTATATATCAGCAGTATGGACAAGTGAACATAAAAACATACAAATAAGTCTAAAAAAACAGACATTTTGGACAAACGGTCCTCCATAAGCTTTTGTATACCAACGTTTACAGGAGGTAAACAAGATGAATGATCCAATTACGTTTCGACTTCGGAAGGATCTAGACGCAGATATAAAAGAGGCTGTTAGAAACATGGATAAGAAAACAGTAAGTAACTTGTCCAGAGACGGATTGCGGCTGATGTTAGGGATTAGAACTACCAGAAGCGCTACAGTTACAGAACGTCCATTGGTTGTGCCTGATAGGCCACTTATTGTGTCTGACCGGGCATTACCATGGTTAACTGAAGAGACAAAAAGCAAACCGGTAGCTAGTAAACCTGCTGTATACATCCCTAATAGGAGATGATTAACATGTCCAAGGTGCAATCAGTAAGATGGGGTGAATTTTTCACTGAAAAAAAGCAATCGCAGGAGCCTTTCATATTTATTGATTTTGATGATATCCGTTTAAAGTTCACCAGAGCCATTATGAAAAAAGAAACGCTTATCAAGGTTGCAGGGATAACGTTACTACTGATTATCGGCATACCAGGTACTTCTCACGCTGCAACCGGTATAGATGCTGTAGCAGATAAGTTGTATAAAAAACTGCTCAACGTTGGGAAATGGATAATTATCATGAAAGGCGGTATCGATACAATCCAGAGCGCGATTCAAGGTGATGTTCAATCAGCTAAGAAAAATTTTTTGGGATATTTACTTGTATACGTTGTACTATGGGCGCTGCCGTGGGGATTAAAGCAGGTAGATGTTGTATTTGCTGATATGGGAGCGTGATGAGATGAATCCGTTTATAGATGGGTTGAAAGAGCACTCACGGGAAGCGGTGAAGGAGATTGTGCTAGGGGCTCTTAGTGGCTTAAAGGATGTGGCAGTCGATTTATCATATTCTATCGCGCTGGTTGGTGGGGGCTTGTCTATTATTTTATATGTGGCTGGTTGGGAAAAGGGGAAACGATGGACCAGTTTGTTAGTTGTTGGTTACACGCTAATTAAGTATCTAGTGGGGTGATCGTATGAAGGCAATCAAGTTTAGCGAAGCCCTGCGAATAATCAAACCTGAATATGTGTACTTGCGTCTGAAGCCCAGCAATAGTATCCGAAATAATAACACTCACAAGCTGGCGCGGGTTATAGGGTCCCTATATAAGAATGTTTTTGAGTCAATTCGGATGGAAGATGAACGGGTTATACATGTGCTAGGTCAACGATTATCCGTGCCTGTTTCAATGTCGTACTCCTTGCCAGCTAAGGTAGGGTATTTTATTTATCTAGAAAAACAAAAAGTAGAGTTTTACTTTATTATTCCTCGGCAGCATTTAGGGTTGATGAAAGAAAAGATGGGCGATTCTTGGCAAGGCGTTACGATCGAGGAAGTTTTTGAACTTCCTGAGTTTGAATCTGGAACTGCAAAGTATCAATTGAGTTATAAGAAAGAAGATGCTCTTAGCCTCACTGTGGATCGCAGGAATAATGATTGGCTAAACTCATCACTGAATGTAATTGAAGCTTTAGAGGATGGAGATCGAGCAGGCATACTATTTAACCTTATGCCAACCTCTCAATTTAGCTGGCGTAGCACATATAAATCTACAATAGATAAAGTTCGGAGAGGGTTTCCAGTAGATCGAAATAAGGTAGGAGTTGGGTATTTACTACGGGTGGCAGTATCTATGCTTGCTGGGATTGCTGGAGAAGTTAGCGAGCTGATAGGGGGTGAACGTAAGGCTGCAAGTGAAAACCAGTTTGATGGGCTCCTACTTCGTCTGAATGGGGGTGGGAAAATTAGCTCTAGCACAGAACAAAAAGCAACAGCAACAATACTTAATACACAAATAATAGTAATGAGTGAGAGTATAGATGGTTTACGTCAGAGGAATAATGGGCGAAGTCTTACGCATAGCTTCGATGCTGTTAGTGGAGACAACGAACTTACTTCTCGAATATTCAGGAGTAAACCTCGATATAATGATTTTTCTTTCCGTGGGGCTGCGGTAAATAAGGTGGGTGACGAAGAACTACAGAATTTTATAGCACTCGCTGGTCGTGACATTTTGGAACGATATGATTTTATAGATAAGGTCGAAACACAAGAAACCGAGGTTCCTGAGGATTTGCAGCAGGGAGTTATTCGGATTGGTACTAATTTGTATAGAGGTAAAGAACAGACGGCTTATATCAGTAATGACAGCGAATATAAAAATTTAACTCTTGTTTTGATCGGACCGACACGCGCAGGTAAATCAGCATTGATCGGAAATATGAGTAAAGACGCGATTTCAGCTGGCGAAAGTGTAGTCATTTTTGATTACATTAAAAACTGCGAATTGAGTAGTGAAGTATCTGCTGCATTTCCAGGACATCAAACACTTACGATTAACTGCGGCGATGTAAAGACATTGCAGGGATTGGGATACAACGAAGTAGGAACTAGCAATGATCCATTTATCCAGTATGACAATGCTAAGAAGCAGACTACGCAGCTTATGACACTGATCAATAGCATTAACGCCGATGATACGCGCCTCAGCGCCAAGATGGAGCGCTATTTAACGAGCGCAGCCCTTGTAGTCTTTGTGTCTACAGGTAGTATACGGGATGTATTTAACGTCCTACAGAACCATGTAGTACGTCATGCATTTATTAATAAGGTTCCAAAGCAACAGTTAGAAAACCTCACAGAGTACATCGGCAGCCTCAATGAGTTAGATGATTACAAGGATCAGAAGGTAAAAGAGGATGGGGTGACTACATCATATCCACAACTGATAGGAACAAAGGAACACCTTATCACTGGTGTTATCGATCGTTTAAATAAACTTAAAGCAAATACTTACATGGAAATGATGCTTAAAAAATCTACAGCTGGCAATATCGATCTATCTAAGGAACTTCAAAAGAACCAACTGATTACCATACGGATGCCTGAAACTATGTTTAGTACTGACGGTGAACGCGACGTATACACAACGTATTGGATTACAAAGCTTTGGTTGGCTCTACAAGTACGTGGGCAGCAGATCCCAGACCGAAACAAATTAACAAAGGTGAATATTGTGTTCGACGAATTATACCAGGTCCAAAACACAGAAAAATTTCTAACAGAAAAACTCAGTCGATTGGCGAAATTTGCAGCCAAACCGATAATTAGTTGTCACTATTTAAACCAACTGAAATATATCCGTGAAGAACTTAGAAGTGCTAATGCTTCTTATATGATCATCAGTGGTTGTGACAAGAAAAATTTTAATGAACTTAAAGATGAACTAGTTCCATTTGAATTAGAAGATCTTCTCAGGCTTCCGCGCTTTCGTAGCTTGAATCTTTTGAAGAATAAAAACGGCTATGCTAGATTCATAACAACCTTACCTAAACCCTTATAATGAAATACCTCGTCAGATAATTATTCTGACGAGGTTTCTTTATCTTCAATATATTCAATTATCTCTGATATTTCTTTAATGCCTAATGCAATCATAACTTTTTCTAAATGTTCTCGATTAATAGATGTCCGTAGGTTGTTGCATAACTCACTTATAGTAGTAGGTCGCAACTTTGAAAACTCTGAGAGCTGCTTCTGAGTTATACCGCGCTCATCAATGATTTTTTGTAATTTTATTCGAATCATTTTATGTACACCTCCTTTAAGTAATCTAACATTAATACATAAATAACGCAATATCGTTATTTATGTTGACTAGGTTGAGATAAAGGAGTATATTTAATATAACGAAATACATAAATAACGATATTTCGTTACGTTGAGCATATGCAGGGGACAAGGATTTGAGAAACATACAGATGGGAGGGAAGAAGCAAGTATATGCAATCAATAACGTAACCGCCTGAATGTGAAAAACTACTATTTCTTTAAAAGATCTCCTTTATAATAAATCATGTATAACATACTAACTCAGGCGGTGTTTATCTATGTTGGATACATTAACTTATATTTTACTAGGTATTTTCGATGCTACAGCTGCGGTACTTTTAATTTTGAAACTTTATATGCTACCAGTCAAAGGATATCGTTTTAAAATTATCTCATTTGCAATATTCATTGCCCTTTTTTCATATTTGATGCGAATGCTTTTGAATGTTCCTAAGATTGACTTACCGTCACAATATATTTTGTTTGTTTTATTTTTAAGATTTGGAATGCAGGTAAAGACACACATTGCATCTTTCATTGCTGGGGCAGGTATATGTGCATACGCGATAATTCAAATGGCCATCTTTTATGTTTATGATTGGATGGATCTGATTCATGTTGGTATTCTAAGTGAAAACAACGGTCTTTACCTATATTTTTTCCAGACATCATGTATTGCAATTACACTGTTGCTATCTATCTTGTTGAGTAAGTTCAATTTTGGGTTCTCCTTTATTATAAAACCACCACATGATTTTTTTTCAAAAGAAAACTATCTTACGAGAAGAAATGTAATGCTCCTTTTAGGAAGTATAGTTTCATTGTTAACTGTTTCTGTCACAGTGCTTCTTTTATACAGTTCCAATCCATTAGGATTACTAATAATTGCAGCAATTTCCTTTATAATTTCATTTTACTTTTCAGGTCGGAGTGATAAAGATGATATTAGAAAAGCTATCGAGGCATATAGCGATAAAAATAAAGTCGGATGATCCACAAGGTCCAGGGTCAGTTGAAGTATTAGAATATGGTATTGGAATCCAACTTAATCTCTATTTCGGTATCATTTCCACAGTGATTTTCGGTTATATTTTTAGTAACGTATTGAGTTCGATGATAGCACTTCTATCATTTATGGCACTTCGGAAGTTTTCAGGCGGGGTTCATCTTCCAATCACTCTATGTTCTCTCGTAACGGGTCTAGCTGCAGCACTCATACCTTTGGCTGAAATTAGTCAACCAGTTCAATATTCCATAGGATTAATTTCACTTGTCATAATGTGGATGTACGCCCCGAATGATTATGAGGATATAAATGCGGTCGGATTCAATGAACATTGGTCAAAATTAACTTCTATTGCAATAGTGATAGTCGGCCTGTGTTTTTCGAATTCAATAGTAACAATTTCTTTCTTTGTTCAAGCTATTTTGATACTACCTATATACCCTAGGAAAGGGGGTGTGTGAATTGAAGAAATCTACAGCACGCATTTTGTCTAAACTGACAACTGATTTTGCGTTAAAGGCTGCTAAAGGCAGAAAGACAATTGTCGGAGCAATGCCGGTTCCTAAAGAACTGCGTAAAAGTGAGTAGTTTTTATGGATGATCATAATCGTTTAGTTGTTGGTGTCGCAGTCGGTAATGGTAGAGGAAACTCTCAACACCATTTTTCAGAAAAAGATATCATGAGCGTAGAAATGTGGAAACCGAAAAGCAACTACAACACACCATTGTTCCATACAATAAATGGTTCATTTACCATCTTGACGACTATGGAAGAATGCGTAGCTGCTTTTCCGGATTTCTGCTCTCTCGATGGAAATAATCTGGTGAATATAAGGAATGTTAGTCGTTTTAAGACCGGAAGTTACGGCGGGATAGCATATTTTAGAAATTCTGAATTGAGTACAGGTATTAATATTAAAACCGTGTCGAGTTTGGATGATATCGTTGAACAAGCGAAAAGAAGGAAACTGGATACCAGATCTATTTTGGTAGCTCCTATACTGAACTTAAATACGTTGGGTGAGGGAGAATTTATATCTGTTAGCGATGTGTTTTACATAGATATGTGGGAGCCGAAGAAGAATTATAATGTTCCGCGTTTCTACACTAAAACAGGTGTTTATACTGTAGGCTTAACCCTTCAGAAGTGCAAAGATGCTATTCCTTACTTTTATCCGGCATACAATGGGAATATTATAAATCTGGATTTAATTGATCAGGTAGACAAAGATATGTTCGGGTATACCGTAAGGTTTAAAGGTACTGAATTTACATCACCAATAGCAAGAAATAGAGCGGAATATCTGTTACCTCTATTGAAAAAAAGATCCTGACTAGATAGTTATGCTAGTTAGGATCTTTTTTTGCTCATACATTACTGTAAAAGTCAAGAAAAATCCGTACTAGGATCACGCATAAAGTTTCGATATTATTCGACATATTACACATTGTGGTAATGTTACAATAGTTATGTAGAATAACCAATGATGTAGAAGAAATGAGGTGATTAGTATTCTTTTTCGGTACCTATAGGTACCGAAAATATCCGAGAGGGGCGGCGTTTGCCGCAACCTACTTCATTTTCCATTCATATAAATCTTCCATATGAATGCCGAGTACTCTCGATATAATGTACATCGCACTAGTACTCATTGGCCTAGATCCCGAACAATAAAAGGATATCATCCTAGCAGCGTAACCAGTTCTTCTGGATAATTCAGCCTGAGACATTCCTTTTAGATCTAACCAGTCCTGAAGTAGACATCTCCCTCTGGAGACTTTAACCACAGTTCTATCTCCTTTGGTTAGGAGTGATTACGTAAAGAATTATATCATAAAAAATGGAACAAGGACTTACCGGGTAGGGTAAGTCCTTGAGAGAAACGAATTAATAAAAGCTCTATATTTACTTTACCACATTTATCTACATTTGATTACAGTGTTTATACGGCGAATTTATATTGACAAGATGTTTACTGGACAGCATATGGCATAATTAACGTTAGTCACTTAAGTTAGCTATTACAGAATAGGGAGAGATACAACATGGAGAACATATTTTTGTGGCTTGAACCTAGTATAGATAAAAGGGTGTCGGAAATAAGTGACGATATACTTGTGAGTGAAAAAGAAAATGGTTACATAGCATTCATGGATCTTCTGCGGACAAAAGTTAACATTCCACCCGAAATAATTATGGAATTAGGGGATATTTTTATTTCTCACACGCAAGAAACGGTTGAAGAAAGCTACAAAAAAGGTGTGATGGAGATGTTGATTTTAAAGTCGTGAAAAATAAGCTCAGTTGCTCCTTTAAGTGGGTGCGACTGAGCTTAAATCATTGGTGTATAAGGTTTATTTCTTTTTCATTATTATTGTTGATTGTCTTTCCGAAGCTCCAGTGACCAAATCGTGTTGGCATTCCATAAGCGCCGAATGTATAAATAATATCTGCTGGGCATATTTCATAACGCATGGGATAAAAATCCAAGCCGAAGCCAGTAGCTATTTCAGTAATTTCAGCAATCGCCCGCTCCAACGCATTAATTTCTTCGCTTGGCATGATTCTGTGCTCCCTCCTATAATTCTGTAGATCCAACCTGAATAAACCCTCACGAAATGGGGTTTGGCTTCATATAGATGGGTCGATCAATGTAGTTCATATTATGTATATGGGTAGGGGAAGGGCAATATGACGAACTCTTCCTCGTTGTCCCTATGGTACAAAGACTTTTGAATGTCGGGAGAATATCACTCCATCAAGATAAGTAGTTTCTTGTTAAGCAACCCATTCTCCAGTGTGAATTTCTCAACATGAAAGCTACAGCATTGCAGATTTAATTTAATTAAATATAAATAAGTTTATATGAATACCGTTTCGGTATTTACAATCGCCAATGCATGTGCTAATTTAGCGATGTAACCGTATTCATATGTAGATTTATTAAATGATTAACAAAAACATAAATCTTGTTTGGAACATTCCTTATTCAGCCTAAATCTAACAAGTGGGAGTGATAAGATTGGAAATCCTCGGTTGACGATGTTGAGATACAGGAAGGACAGATGAACTTAGTATAGCTGCACATCCCAGTGCTACTCCTCAGTGATTATGATTATGGAGGTAAAAATGCGTAAATTTAAAATAAATATTTTATGGAAATTTCTACTTTCATATATTATTGTCTTGTTGCTGCCGCTTTCTGTTATTATCTTTTATTACTATCCATATTCCAATTCAATTGTGAAGAATAAAATATTGGACTGGAATACACATATTACCGAGCAAGTAGCCAGCAGTATGGATCTGTTTATGCGGCCAATCTATTCTCTCCCCACTTCGATTGTAGCTAATCCTGAAATCAAATTATCCTTATTAAAAAATGATGCATACCAGCGATACGTCGTGGCTAATGAGATGAAGAAATACAAAACAACAGATACCCTCTTGAATGATACTTTCTTATATATCAAACAAAGTGGGTATCTGTTCTCAAGTACAGGGTATATCTATGAGTTGGAGCGCTTTATGAATCCCAAGAATGGTTATGTATATACGTCTTGGAGTCAAGAGCAGTTCAACCAAGAGATCAATGTAATCAACTCTATTCAAGTTCGCCCTTCAGAGGATGTTGCCATTCTTGGCGAAGGACGCGTTAAGATGATTACGGTGATGATTCCTCTTCCTCTAGGTGTCGACCAATCCGAAGGCTGCGTCATCTATATGATCAGGCATGATACGATCGAGCGAATGATGAAGTCAGTGTCTAATAGCTATACAGGAGATTTCATCATTCTTGATCAACATAACACCCCTATCTTTTCACTCAACCATCGTGATGATTTGCATGAGGCGAATTTCAAGCAATTTATTCAGCAGCTGCAAGCATCACCATCAGGCGGTGAAATGGATTATGACGGAGATGCTTATATTGCCTCCCAGACCGTTTCCAAGCAGAATGGCTGGAAATACATAAGCATGAATCCGCTGGAATCGGTACTAATGGAGACGAAGGAAACGCAGCGCAACACAATTATTCTCGTTATATCCATCCTGCTTACTGAGATTATTATCATCTATTTATCCATCCGTAATAATTATGCCCCGATTAAGTCCCTTGTCCAATTCTCCAGGCATGCATTTAAAGGCAACACGGAAAGTGGCGGCAATGAGTTTGATATTATACGCTCCACGATCCAGAACCTGTTTCAGTCAAAAGAGCAATTAGACCGGAATGTCCAAAGTATCGTTCCGAAGTTACGTGATAATATTCTGTATGAAATCATAAGTGGACAGTACTCTTCACTTCAAGACATGCTGCTTGAGGCAAAGTCCTATGGCATCACCTTTACGTATGCGAAATGCACGACTGTGGTCATCAATGTGATTGGAGATATCGAGCAAGTATTTGAAATTGTGAAGAGCGTTAAATTACAGCCCGAGGACGCAATGGAAGGGTATTTTATTCGGAGTATTCATAATGATGATATTCTATTTATTTCCACACACACAGCGGAGCAAGCATTACGGGAGATGTTCATGAAGCTGCAGGCTGAGATTGAATTGGTTACCGGCGCTAAGCTTGTGATCGGAATAGGAAATACCGTTGATAACCCAGGCGAATTTCATGCTTCTTATATTAATGCGCTTAGAACAGTCGAACATTTACGCATCAAGAATGAAGATTCCATCCTGTCCTTTCATGATCTGATGCAGCAGCGGAATGAGCCTGTACCTTATCCTGCTGAAACGATTCAATCGCTGGAATTGTTCATCATGACGGGTGATGTCACCGAAGTGCAGAAAACAGTTCAACGACTCATTGAGTTTCTACAACATGATCGAACGCCTCCCTATATGATTCGGGCTGTATTTGTAAATATCTCGACCATTATATTAAACAATCTGATTCGTTTAAAGCATCAGGAGAATATGGAGCAGCTTGGGATTACATCGTTTCACAATCGTATTACGGTAGCCCAGATCACTGAAATTTTAGAGAAAAGTGCGGATATATTATGTGAATTGATGGCTAGTACGCATACTTCCTCTAAGGCAGCTACATTGGATGAAGTGCTTAAATATATTCAAGAGAATCAGTTCGATATCAACTTCTCACTACAAGCTATTGCCGATCACTTTGGGATGTCGGTGTCGAATTTTAGCCACTATTTCAAGAAGAACGCCGGACAGAACTTTAAAGACTTTATGGATGGGCGCCGAATCAATCATTCGAAGCAGCTGCTTATTCATTCCGATGAAACTATTGATTGGATTGCAGGCAGGGTAGGCTACACTAACCCTTCCAGCTTTATTCGTGCCTTCAAAAAACATGTAGGAGTCACACCTGGGCAATTCAGATTGTTTAACAAGTGAATATCTTCTTGTCTATTGCAGATATAAGCTACGGGGGGATTCAATATGCGAGGAATGAGACGATGGGTTATATGTGTATGTATGCTACCGGTGATTATACTGCTCCAGGGATGCAGTGCGAATAATGAGTCTGAACATACTACAGAGCGCAATGTAGAGCCGCTAGACAGGGTACAGATTAGCGTGATGACACCTACACATCAGCTATCCAAGAATCTTCAGGATATTCCTTATTTGAATCGCATCGCTTCTGATGCAAAAATTCATGTGAACTGGATGCAGAAACGTAACGGATGGGAAGAAGCGAAAAGCACTGCTCTGACAAGCGGAGAATTGCCTGATGCTTTTTTGGCTGGATTGACCGATCAGGATATCATCGCGAATAAAGATAAATTCGTAGATCTTAGTGAATATATCGATAAATATGCCCCGAATATCAAGAGAATGTTTGAGGAAGTTCCCGAAACCAAGCGGGTGAGTACATTTCCGGATGGGAAGATGTATTCTCTTCCCGGTGTAAGACCCATTAATACAGATAGCTATAATGTCTTGATGATTAATAAGAAATGGCTGGATAAGCTTGGACTGACAGAACCAACTACGCTGGAAGAATTGCGCGAGGTATTAACCGCCTTTCGCAATGGAGATCCCAATGGCAACGGGAAGCAGGATGAGCTTGGAATGGACTGGTGGGCAGGTGCTGGAGGAAGTCTGGGGAGCAGAGGTCTATTTAGTGTGACCAGTTTACTAGGGGCTTATGGAGTGACAGATAATTTCACCGAGGAGATGATCGGAGTGACGAAAGGGCAGATCCGATTTTTGTTCGAGAGTGATGAATATAAGAGCTTAGTCTCTTACCTGGCAGAGCTCTGGAAGGAAAAGCTGATCAACCCTGACGTGTTCACGCAAGATTATTCAGGAATGAAAGCAAGTGCGCAACAAGATGATGTGGCAACGGTTGGTGTGACCTTCGGCTGGTCATTAACAGATCGCGTTGGTAAATGGGCCGATGAATATGTGGCTTTGCCACCGCTGCGCAGCAGTAGTAATGTGGCGCCATTATGGCCAATGAGTCCTTCTCGCGTAAGAATAACAACCAATCTGTTTAGCATGACAACAGCTAATCCGCATCCTGTTGAGACCATTCAATGGATTGATCAATTCTACTCTGAGGAAAATTCGATCCAAGGCTATTACGGCTCCATGCCTGATTATGTGGCTAAGGAATCTGACGGCATATATACCATAGTACCCGCTCCAGAAGGTGATCAGGATACACAGCAATGGACGAATGCTCTCGTGGATAATGGTCCGCTTTACTTTTCGCAATCATTGGAGAACAAAACGATTGTTCCTCCTGCGGTAACGATACGAAGAGAATTGGACAGCATCTATAAAGCTTATGAACCTAAACCAGTGGACATCTATCCGATGATTAAATTTTCGTCAGAGGCGCTTAATGAAATGGCCTTGGCGAAATCAGATATATTTAAACTGGTCGATGAGAAATTTGCGGAATGGATTATGAATTCAACTGTAGATAAAGAATGGGATCAGTATATTAATCAGCTGAAACAAATGGGACTGCCAGTACTGTACCGAATATATCAACAGGGGTATGAGGATTATTATGCTCAACCAAATTTGAACGTCAACAATAATTGAAAACGAATTCAAAAAACACCCGAAATTATAAAGTTGTTAACGCTTTCAAATATTGCGAATACTTAAATTCTTGTTCGTATACAACCGCCTCAACCCCGGGTTAAAGTTGCGATGTGGCTGTCATGTAAAGCGCGAGCAGCAAGAAGCAATAAATTATATTCCAATTGCTCGCCTCACAGCTTGAACGTGCGCGTTAAACCAAAAAGGGAGGTTCGTTGTATGAGGGGATATTTGTCAAAGGTAATGAAGCCCGTATTAGCACTTAGCCTATTTGGAACAATTCTTGCGGGGTGTGGAGGCGGGAGTAATGAGGGTGCCTCTTCTTCTAATTCAAGTTCGTCAACGAATTCTACAACCGGTACAGTCAAACTAAAAGGGATCATGCTGAAGCATCCTCTTACGCAAGAGTTCGCCAAAATGGAATGGTTGGCCAAGGTTGAGGAGCAAGTGGGGGTAGATATTGAGTGGCAAGAAATTTCAGCGGACTGGGATCAGAAAAAAGGCGCTTTGTTAGCCGGAGGAGATATTCCGGATATCCTTATAGGACCGAATGTGATCACGGATGCTGATTTTGCCCAGTTCACCGGACTCTTTCAGGATTTAACCGAGCTCATTTCAACAGGCGGCCCTAACATTCAACAGATGTTTACAGAGAAGCCGGAGACCAAATTAATTGCTACACAGCTGGATGGCAAAATATACGGTTTACCGAAATATCAACGATTCTGGCCGGATACGGTAAGCCGGCAATATATCAATAAACAATGGCTAGACAATTTAGGTCTCAAGGAACCGACTAATTGGGATGAATTATATAATGTGCTCCTGGCGTTCAAAGAGAAGGATGCCAATGGAGATGGTGATGTAAATGATGAAATTCCTATGGATTTCGCTCCGGTGGGGACGACTGGATTTGGTTATTTTCAGCCACAAATATTGCTTGGCAGTTTAGGTATTACATTAACGGATAGTAGTGGTCAGGGATATTTCACTGAGGGTGGCCAGATTAAAAATTACTTTGTGGATGATCGATACAAGCAGTTCGTGGAATTCATGAATAAGTGCTGGCAGGCTGGCTTAATTAACCCGGAAGCCTTCACGCAGGATTATTCCAAATTCCAATCGGTTGCGCGCGGCAGCGGGGACAAAGCGAAGGTTGGCTTTTCATGGGGCTGGGAAGTAACGGACCGCTTCGGCAACACCTTGGCTCCACAATATGAGTCGATCGCTCCGCTTAAAGTCTCGGCAGATTCAACGATTAAGCAGTCCTATGACTATGACGGCTACTCACTGAATTTCGGCGGTAATATGGTCGTCATGTCTGCTAAGTCCAAGAATAAAGAAGCGGCAATGAAATTTATTAATGAGCTGTATAATCCTACAGTTAGTATGCAGGTACTATTCGGTTCACTTGGTACGAACATTAAAGATAATGGAGATGGAAGCTACGCGGTCCTGCCACCTGCTGACAGCCAAATGGACCCAGGCACATGGAAGTGGACATCAACCTGGGCGGATAATGGACCTACCTTTATCTCTGATTCATTGAAGCTGACACTTGGAACTGATATGCAATCTGTTGGCAAACAGACAGAACCCCTGCAGGCGGTCCTCAGTGGGATTGACAAGGATAACGATATTTTACCAAGCATGTTCATTAAATATAACCCGGAAGACAACAATGCCATGGTGTTAGTGAATACGAATATGATTAATCTGGCGATGTCTAAGTTCTCGCTGTGGGTTACCAAAGGGGGAGTTACCAAGGAATGGGACTCCTATGTGAGTAACATTAAGCAGATGGGGCTGGATAACAACTTGTCCACTATGCAGAAATACTATGATCATTACAAAAGTAAGAAATAAGCTGTAAAGATTTATAGAACATCTGGAGACGGCTTTTCTTTACAGGATGAAGAGAAGCTGTCTCCTTATTAAGGAGGCTTATGATGTCCTCAATAACTCCCAATAAACATAGAAGAAATCTAATGGAGCTTAAACGCGACTATCAATTATGGATTATGATTATTCCGGCGATCGTTGTAGTTATCATCTTTAACTATATTCCAATGTATGGAATTCAGCTTGCCTTCAGGGATTATGATTTCTCGCGTGGATTGGCAGGCGGGGCCTGGCGCGGTCTGCATTATTTCTCACAATTCATCAATAACTATCAGTTTTGGGATTTGATGAGAAATACTGTGATTATCAGCATCACAACAATCGTTCTTGGATTTCCGGCACCGATCATACTAGCGCTTATACTGAATCAGGTGAAATGGTTCCGCACTAAGAAGCTGCTGCAGACCATCGTATATATGCCTCATTTTATCTCAATTGTAGTTATGGTTGGATTGCTGAATGTTCTCCTGTCACCGAATACAGGAATCCTTGGTCAACTGATCTCCAAGCTTGGCGATGCAGACATTAATTTGCTCGCCTCCACGAATTCATTCGTCCCGGTGTTTGTGATTTCGGATATTTGGCAGCATGCTGGATGGAATAGTATTATTTATCTGGCCGCATTATCAACAGTGAGTCCAAGTCTCTATGATGCTGCCAAGATTGACGGAGCAAACAAATGGAAGATGATTCTGCATATCGATATCCCTGCCTTGGTTCCGACAATCATCATATTATTTATTCTGAGTATGGGGAATGTACTGGGAACCGGATTCGAGAAGGTATTCTTGATGCAGAATTCATTGAACCTTCCCGTATCAGAGGTCATTTCCACCTATGTTTATAAAATTGGTATTCTTTCCAATCAATTCAGTTATTCGTCAGCTATCGGATTATTTAATACCGTCATCAATTTTTTCTTTTTGGTTACCATGAACTGGATTTCCAAACGCAACTCAGATATTAGCCTCTGGTAAATGGAAAGAACATCGAAAGGTGATGCTTATGCAGGCGACAACTATTCACAAGCGCAGCACGGGTGAGATTCTATTTGATATTTTGATCATTATCTTATGTGTTCTAATTTTCCTGATCGTCGCTTATCCCTTGTACTTTGTGATTATTGCTTCTGTCAGTGACCAGACACTGGTTTCCACAGGCAAGGTTACTCTATTTCCCAGAGGAGTCAGTTTCTTTGGCTACGAGCAAATTTTTCAGGATATGCGTATTTGGATAGGGTACAAGAATACCGTTATTTATACAGTTTTGGGAACACTGTTTAATCTGCTTCTTACAATTCCTGCAGCGTATGCACTATCCAGACAAGAGTTCCGTGCACGCCGGTTACTGATGTTTTTCTTCGTCTTCACATTGTTCTTTAATGGTGGACTAATTCCAACATATATCCTGATGAAGGATTTATCCTTGACCAATTCGATGTGGGTTTTTATTATTCCCTTTGCAGTGAATGTGTTTAATCTCATCATCGCACGCACGTTCTTTGAAGCTTCACTGCCTAAAGAAATTTATGAATCTGCAGCATTGGATGGATGTACTCATTTTAAATTTTTCTTCTATATTGCGATTCCTTTATCTAAGTCCGTCATATCGGTCATTGCGCTGTATTATCTGGTAGCACATTGGAATGATTTCTTTACTGGGCTTATCTATATTCATTCTAATGACCTGCAGCCGTTACAAATCATTCTGCGTGATATTCTATTATCCAACCAGGTTTTCTCCCAAGGCGGAGGCTCGGGCGGCAGTGCAGGCGGATATGCTCAGCAATTTGCTGACCAGGTTAAGTATGGAGTTATTATTGTATCTACTTTACCGATTCTCATTGTGTATCCGTTTATTCAGAAATATTTTGAAAAAGGTGTTATGATCGGTTCGATAAAGGGCTAGGAGAACAAACAAACACAATCAGCCGGCGAGATATATTCTCGGCCGGTTATTTTTGTTCTTCAGATTTAAGCCCTGCATCGCATGATTCCGTCTTTGTTGAAAACAGTGGGGGTATTTTCTGAAATTTCCATTGACGCGTATTAAGTTTTCAAGGTATATTAATCATTGTTTTAAACGCTGTTTAAATGTATGTAGAGTTGAGGAGAGTTATATGACGAAGGAGAAGATTTTGGACGCCACATTGCAATTGATTAAGTCTGAAGGGATTGATAGTGTCACCATTCGGAAAATTGCTAGTGAAGCGGGCACTAATGTAGCGCTGATTAATTATTATTTCGGGTCGAAAGAAAAGCTTATTCATGAAGCAATGAAGATGATTCTGGAAACATTCCGCTCAGCGTTTGACATATTTGATGTTGTGGAACATCCGCCAATCGAACGGTTGAAACAATTCATTTTGACGTACGCTTCATTTCTTCAAGACTATCCTGATTTGCTTAAGCGAATTCTTGGCCATGATCCATTGTTTGAATCGGTGGCCGAATATGTACATTTTATGAAGCAACAAGGGTTCGAAAAATTAAGAGCAGTCATGACAGAAGTGACAGGTATAACAGATCCAAAGACTTTATTGTTGATGACACAGCATATGTTTGCTGCCATTATGTCACCGTTCACCAAAGTTAATCCTGCTGCTAAATGTCAGCCGAACGATCGCATTCAATCGTCTCTACTCGATATCCCTTTATCGATTGAGGAGAGCATCGACTTGTTTTTCGAGCATTATTTTCACAAATATTCAGTCAAAATTTAGAAAGCAGAGGTATCACAATGACATCAAATGCTGCAACAAAACCCCTTACGCAGGAAGGCGACACATTCTCCCTAAAAGCTATTCTGCCACCTCTGCTTGCGATTATCGTTGGTATGATTATGGTTATTCTGGATAGTACAGTTGTTAATAATGCAATTCCCAAATTAGTGGAATATTTCAATACAGATCTAAAGACGATTCAATGGGCAATAACGGGGTACACATTAGCACTATCCGCAGTCATTCCACTTGCCGGGTGGATGACAGATAAATTTGGCGCAAAGCGAATTTTCCTTATAACGATTGTGATGTTCACTTTAGGGTCACTTCTATGCGGCTTAGCACAATCACCCGAGCAACTGATTTTATTCCGTATTATTCAAGGTCTAGGCGGCGGTATGGTTGCACCGATCGGAATGGCGATGGTATTCAAATTAGCTCCGCCTGAACGTCGCGGTTCTATTATGGGTGTTCTTGGGATTCCAATGTTGATGGCACCAGCTTTTGGTCCTGTAATTTCCGGTTATCTTGTCGATTATGTGAGCTGGCACTGGATCTTCATTATCAATTTGCCAATTGGCATCTTGGCCTTTATTCTGGGTAAGAAATATTTACCGAAGACTGAGCCTCAGAAGTCAACACATCTTGATATTCTCGGGATGTGTCTTGCGCCAATCGCGTTCGCTATGCTTGCTTATGGTGTGAGCGAAGGGGGAACAGATTGGTCTTCAACAGGTGCGATTACAGGCTTAACCATTGGTGGTATCGCGTTAATCTTGTTCATTATAGTGGAGCTTAGACAGAAGTATCCATTGCTCGAACTGAAGGTGTTTAAATCATCTGATTTCACACGTGGTATTATTCTTACTTGGATCGTACAGATGGCATTGTTCGGAGCTACACTGATGATTCCTTTGTATTTACAGAATATTAAAGGTTATACCGCACTTCATACCGGTTGGATCGTGATGCCGCAAGCGTTGTGCGCGGGTCTGATGATGCCGATTAGTGGTCGGTTGTTTGATAAAATTGGAGCTCGTCCATTAGCATTCTGTGGGTTGAGTGTTATCGCCGCTGCGATGTTTATACTCTCGACGGTAAATGTGGATACACCGATTTGGATGGTTATTGTCGCGGTGTGTGTGATGGGGTTAGGTATGGGGTCAACCATGATGCCACTCAATACACATGTATTAAACTCAGCTCCACGTGATTTGGTTAGCCGTGTGACGCCGTTGACCTCAGCAGCTCAACAGGTTGTCGTGTCGTTTGCAGTAACAGGTCTTACAGCTTATCTGACATCTCATATTAATACTCACATGGCGACAATCGGAAAAACAGGCGATCCACAAACGGCCTTAGTAGCTGGATTTGGAGATACATTTTTCCTGACCGCTTGTATCGTAAGTGTTGGTATCGTTATGTCGCTAATTCTTCGTAAGCCGAAGATGCAGCAAATTGAAAAAATCAGTGAAGAGGTAGATCCAGCGATGATGATGGGTCACTAATCTTATAAAGACCCCCAAGAAGGTCACTTTGTCTAAAGTGTCTTTCTTGGGGGTCTTTCTTTACAGTGACTTTCTATTTCCTCCAAATATCTAATTGCTTTTGGATTTCCTTACGTACTTTATCAATACCTGCTTCATACAGCTCATGGTTGAATTTCGGGAGAATGGTATCGACATCGACACTGCCTGTCATAAGACTTGGATAATATTTGCGCCAGACAATCTCAATGTTGTCAATTTGTTCATCGACCTCTGACAGATCGGGAGTAAAGCCCAGTACTTCGGACTCCACAACCTGGGAGTTGTAGATGCGGAATTGTTCCCACTTGTTTAATGGGTCAGGGTAGCTTCCACCTAATGTATTTAAGATAAACCAGTTTCCCTGAGTGTATTGTATGCCAGTGTAGCCGCCGTTCGCCTTAGGAAGCGGATTTCCTTGACTGTCTTTTGTCGAAATTAGGATAACCTGATCATTCTGATCCAGCGTATAATGAACGCCTTCAATGCCGTATTGAAATAAGTTACGCAGTTCAGGATCGGTATTCAATAGGTTTAGAAATTTGATGCTCTCCACAGGATGCTTCGTATTTGCATTCACAACCATCATCCCTCCGCGCACGGCTTCCGTAGTTGCCACCTCGGGTGTTACTGGATTGGTTACAATTTTATACCCCAGATCGTCACTCCAGACGCTCTCAGAGAGTGGACCGCCACTACCAGATTCCCAAAATACCTTAAGACCACGTTTCAAACTTCCTGGTTCTCTTAAGGCGGCATCTTGATTAATGAACCCTAATTGGTAATAACGTCTTAGCGTATCTAATATATGTTTGGCTTCACGGGTTTCGAAGATATTGACAACGGGAGCTGTAGGATCCAGAGATTGGATCATTAATGGGAGTCTGTTGTCCCCTATATATTCGTAGCCGTACATAGCAAAAAAATTGTGTGAGTCTCGATCAAGCTCCATGGGTAAATAATCGGGTTCATTTTTTTGTATCATGCGAAGCAAAGGTTCCAGCGATTCCAGTGTGTTATATTGGTTAACTTCGACGTGATATTTTTTGACCAATGAATCAGGATACATCCAATGCTCACGCACAGCCAATTCTTTGTTAGTGGGGACACCATAGATAAACCCGTCATCCATCTTGGCCCCTTTCCAAAAGATAGGGTCAATCGCAAGGTACATTTCTTTGGCTAGATTCGTGAAATAGTCATCTAATTTAAGCCATACTCCACGATTTGCGTATTTGGCATAATCAGGAGCAAACGCAATATCAAAAGGGCTGTCAGAGGAGATCATTGTATTCATGCGATCATCATATTCCTGCCAACCAATTTTATTGTAAGTTATGGTAATTCCAATTTTCTTCATTAATATCTCGTTAATTTTGTTGTTGACAAGGGCAAGATCCTTATCAGGATCACCGATTGTATAATAAATCAGATTTACAGTGGGTTCTGCATTAAAGTTCGCAGCGTTCAAATTCTGCTTGGTGCAGCCAGTTAACAATGTAATGAACAGCAGAATAATGCCACAGATGAAGCAGCTATATCTATTCATGACACGGCCCCCTAAATCACTTTGCAATATAGATCCAGCCTTAACTTTTCATCCGTAAACTTGAGGGAGAGGTACCAAAATGATTTTGAAATTGTGTATAAAAATAGTTCAGGTTGTTATAACCAACAGAAAGGGCAATCCAGTGTATTTTCTCATTAGTCGTTTGGATGAGCTCCTGTGCACGATGCATGCGATAGCTCATTAAATACTCTGAGAACTTCATACTTGTTTCTTTAATGAAGATTTGTCCCAGATAGGTGCTGTTCATTTGAAACCGGTCTGCGACGGATTTTAATGAAATATTATGAGCAAATTCTGTTTTAATCATAATTAATATACGATTGACCAGCTTTGAGAAAGCATCGTAATGTATTCCCAGTACTGGATCAATACTCATGGAGTCAGCATTCACATCTTTAATCGTGCCATGTAAATCTTCGATAATTATTTTTTCAATGACCTCCTGCAGCTTGATTCGATCCACAGGCTTTAATAGGTAATCCTTTACTCCGCAACGAATGGCTTGTTGGGCATATTGAAAGTCACTATAGCCGCTTATAATAATATATTTGGTTGGAAGGTTCACTTCATTTAGCTTGTGGATAGCATCATACCCTAGATTTTTGCCAATACACACATCGATAATTGCAATATCAGGAACTAGATCTACAGCTTTAAATACGGCATCTTCAGTGGAATCACTGGTTTCTATTTGTTTAAATCCGTAATGCTCCCAATCCAGAATACGTTTCATACCTTCCAAAATCTGAGGTTCATCATCCACAATCAAAAGTTTGTACAAATCTAATCACCTCTCTTAGAAATCTGTACAGAGACTTTGACACCAGCTTCATCGTTGTTCTCAATACTAATCGAGAAATCGTCTTGATAGAAAAAATTAAGCCGGGCATAGACATTATATAATCCAATGCTTTTGGTGGCATGGTCATGATTACTCGAGAGGATTCGTCTGATGGCAGTTAACCGTTCTTCATCAATTCGTACGCCATTGTCAATGAAATCCAGTCTATAGAAGTCTTCATCTTCCCAACCAGACACGATAAATAAATTAAATTCCTTATTTATATCAAACCCATGAACAAAGAAGTTTTCTGCCAAGGGCTGCATCCAGAACTTCACAGTAGAAAGAGCAAGAATAGTATCTTCAACATCAATTTGGTAAAAAAAGTGCTCAGGATATTTAAACTCCATAATTTGCAGGTATTTTCGTAACAGCTCTAGTTCACTGCCTATTGAAATAATATTTTCTTTCTTAACAATTTCTCGATACAACGCTCCCAAGGTTGCAATCGCATCTGCGGTAGGCTCATTCTGATGAACCAATGCAGTAGATCGAATAACCTCCAAGGTATTATAAAGAAAATGTGGGTTGATTTGATGTTGAAGCGCTTTCATTTCTGCTTCCTGCTGTTTTAACTTAAGTAAGTATTCATTTCGAATATATTTGTCTAATTGGTGTATCATATCGTCGACTTCTCGGGCAATCATACCATATTCATTCATACGATAACGTGCAGGCTTATTTGGGGTGAAGTCAGCAGTTTTCGCACGTTTGATTGACTGTATAATACGGTGCAGAAATCGCGAATCATCACGAAGGTTGTAGACTACGAGCAGGAGTACACAGATCATAGCGGTAAAGACGATCATAAATATATTGAGCAACACCGTGCTATGCTGACTTATTAGTGCAGCCAAGTCTACTGTACTAATAAATCGATAATTGTATTTGGTAGATGTAAAGGTAACATAGAAAATGGGAATATATCCTTTATATACGATAAAGCCATGATTATTATTATTCGCAACCGCTTGTTGGGTGATTTCTTCCGTCATGGATTTATTATTACCAATATTGAATATCTCCCCGGTAGAGGGGTTGATTATAGCCGCATTACCGAGTTGATAATTATTTACGATACTGAATATTCGCTTGCTACTGATCTGGAAGTGGATTTCCCCTGGTTCTGTAGCACTTTGATTTAGTTTTTTGCGAGAGACGAAGCCCTTTTGTATACTTTCATCAAAGATTTCGTCAGAATTTGGAACGCCAAACTGGAAGCTAGGAATACCAAAACTATTAAAATAGATAACATTTCCGTAGTCCTTGGTATGAACGCTGATTTGAGTAATATCTCCCTGGGCCCAGCTGTAAAGATATGTTTTAGTATCCTCAGGAAAAGAGAGCAGTGATTGTGATGAATAAGGACTATTCTTCAATCTTTTAGTCAGATACCCTTCTACGGAAGGGCTCATAAAATAACGGACGTCTTTCATCAGATCCTGATTGGAATACAATCTTTGCATGTAAGCTTCAATCCGGTCGGCATCATTCTGAAAGTTGTTCTCAATACGGGAAAAGGCATTCGCAGCTTCAATCCGTGCGTTTCCGATCCATTGATTAATAAGAATAGCGCTAGTCATAGTGCCCAGTGTTAACCCGATGGTTACAATGAAGATCAGGTATGCCCAAAATTTATTACGATATATTTTAATGTGAAAAAAAGAACTCCTCCAAAACCTCATTTGTAATGCCCCCTAAGGTCAGACACATAATATAGAGGAATAAGTCTCTCGTTGCTGTGGTTGAGAGAGCATATAATTCACTGTAAATATATATGAAGCGTAACTTTAGTTCAAATAAATTTTAAAGTATGAAAGGAAAATACATGGTATATCAGCGCTGATATACCATGTGAGTTCAATAAGCTTTACTTAAAGTAATTGTTGATTTGTTCTTGAGCAACCTGCATGATTTTGTCCATTCCTGCATTTTTCAGCTCAGACAGCAATTTAGGAATTACCTTCTCAGGATCAGAAGCGCCTGTAAGCAGTTCATATCTATATTTATCATATACAGCTTGGCAGTTAGCAACCTCAGTCTGCAACTCACCAATATCAAGTGCGAAGCCCAATACGCTAGAGGATGCCGCTTGTTCGTTCAGTTTTTTTACTTGTTCCCACTGATCTAGAGGAGCTCCCTTCGTAACCGCAAGATTGAAGAAGGTACCTTGGGAGTACGCTGCCAAAGGCCATGTATCACTGATCCGCTCAATGGATTTCTCTCCGTCAATGTTCTTATAATCGACGCCTAATTCACCAAATGCAAGCATGTTTCTTAATTTAGGATCTGTATTCACTAATTGCAAATATTTCATAGCTTCCACTTTGTATTTGGAATTTGCCGAGATTACATTCATGGAGCCTTGAATTGTACTAGTTGTATACAAAGGCCCAAAAATTTGAGTCATGACGTATTTGTCTATCCCTGCGGTGATTTGCCAGCCAGCTTCTGCGCCAGGGAAGGCTTGTGCGGAGAAGAATGCTCTGTATTTGTCGCCTTCAGTTTTAGTTGGTGCATCCGGGTTAACAATACCATCTTTATACCACTGATGTAGCAGCTTTAAGTTAGTCATAACTTCCGGTTGTTCAAACACGGACACGACTTTCCTGGAAGCATCCTCAACGTTTACTCCAATAGGATTGAAACCTAAAGTCATATCATCATAATTGTTTAAAATGCCCGGGAAGCCTTCGCCTTGGATCAACTGCAACGGGTAGAAGCTTTTGCCTTCACCAGCTTTCATATCATGAAAAGGTTTGTCTAAATCTTGCATCGTTTTAATGTTTTGGTAATCAATATTATATTTTTGTACAAGCTTGTCATCGAATACCCAATATTGAGTTAATGAAGAATCCTTATACGTCGGTACAGCAAAATATTTTCCGCCAATTTTTACACCATCCCATACTTTGGTAGGGATAGACTTGTAAAGTTCAGGGGCCTCACTTTGTACCAGATCCGTAATGTCCGCGAACGCTCCCATAGCGACCTGCTTACTGTACTTTGTGTTGTTGGTAAACATCATATCAAAGGGTTCACCCGTATTCACAATGGTATTGATTTTTGTATCCCATTCTCCCCAGCTGGCCACCTTGATGTCCACTTTGACACCGATTTTCTCAGCGGTGTATTCGTTCATTTGCTCTACCGCTTTACTAAAATTCTCAGGAACCTGTCCACCGATCAGCCACCATACCAATGTAGGAATTTCCTTGGTGGTTGGTGCATCAGTAGCAGTTGTGCCACTCTCGTTTTCATTGGTTGCTGTGGACGCCGCTGGCTTCGAGTTGCCACATGCAGCAAGCAGGGACAGCATTAATGCGAGAATACACAATGTTGAGGTGAACTTTAGGGTGTTCTTCACTTTAACTCCTCCTAGTGTTGAATGATGAATAGTACCGTAGTAAAAGTACGGTTATATATCATAAACCAAGCTTGGCTTGGCTTATTTCGGGACTAGCCTTTGACTGCGCCAATGGTAAGGCCGGTAATGAAGTATCTCTGGAAGAAGGGATACGCGCAGGCAACAGGCAACACGATGAGAATAGCAACAGCCATACGTGCAGATTCTTTAGGCATTGTTGCGACCAGCTCAGCAAAGCTGATACCCATACTTATTGAGTTTCGGGCGAGCGCATCTGCATTGGACATTAAGCTGTTAAGTAGCGCTTGTAGCGAATACAGATTCTGATTATCGATATACAGCATCGATTGGAACCAGTCGTTCCAGTAACCGAAGCAGAGGAACAGTCCAATCGTAGCTAATACAGGCAAGGAGATCGGGAGAATGATTGAGAAAAAGGTGCGAAACTGACTAGCCCCGTCAATTTCAGCAGATTCGATTAAGCCATCAGGGATCGTGCTCCTGAAAAAGGTTTTACAAATAATAACGTTAAAGGAGGATACTGCGAGCGGCAGGATGAGTGCCCAAACGCTGTTTTTGAGTCCCAAGAAATTTGTGTTGATAAAGTAACTGGAGACAAGCCCCCCGTTAAATACCATCGGGATGAATACAACCCAGGTGAGGAAGTTCTTGAGCTTGTAAGCCGGGCGTGAAATGACATATCCCATTGTTGTGGTGAGCAGCACGCCAAGTGCAGTACCTACGACAGTTACAAGTAGGGATACACCTAGCGCCCGCAGAATCATCGTTCCTTGCTTGGCGATATAAGAGTAAGCATCTCCGGATAGAGCGGTTGGAAAAATGCTGTATCCTGTTTCACGAATATAGGATTCATCGGTAAGCGATATGGATAACACGACGATCACAGGCACGACGCAGGCAATGGCCAGCAGAATAAAAATTAGGGTGAACAAAGCATTGATACCGTTACTTGTGCGGTTGAATTTCTCCAAACCAGATTGATAGGTGGGTGTCTTTGCCATAATCTCTCCTCCTAGATCATTGCACTGTCGGAATCGATTTTTTTAACGATCCAGTTAGCACTTAGAATGGTAATACAGCCCAGCATCGATTGGACGAAAGCGGCAGCGGATGCCATTCCTACGGTGGCGGTCTTTAGCTGTTTATAAACTAGGACATCAACTGTTGTGGCCACATTGAAGAGGGAGTTTGAGTCTCGTGTGACCTGATAGAATAGTCCGAAATCCGTGTAGAAAATACGGCCTACTGAGAGAATGAACATCATAACAATGACTAGCTTTAGCATGGGTAAGGTAATGAAGCGTGTCTGCTGCCAGATTGAAGCTCCATCAATAACTGCAGCCTCATAATAGGTGCTGTCGATTCCCGTGATGGTGGCCAGATAAATAATCATGCCATAACCAATGCTCTTCCAGATGTTTAAAAAGATAAGAATGTAGGGCCAATATTGCGGTTCCATATACCAATTCACTGCATCATGCCCAATACCCACAAGAAATTGATTGAGGATGCCTTTATCAAAGCTGAAGAAGGCCCAGCCTACAGCAGAGACAACTACCCATGACAGAAAGTAGGGGAGAAACATCATGGTCTGATAAACCTTGCTTGCTTTGCGGCTATGCAGCAGGCTGATCATAATGGCGAACATTACCGGTAACACGATGCCAAGAATAATGAAAATGATGTTATACCCTATCGTGTTACGAAGAATGATCCAGGCATCATTTGATTTGAATAAGAATTCAAAGTTTTTGAAGCCGACCCATGAACTATTTATTACGTTGCTAATAAAGTTGCCGCTGATTTTGAAATTTTTAAAAGCAATAATCATACCGAACATCGGTAAGAAAGAAAATAAGATATACCAGATGAATGTCGGCAAGGCGAGCAGGGTTAACTCGGAATCTTGCTTTCGCCAGTGTATGCGCTTTCTAATTTTGCTGCGTTCAAGTTTAGTGCTCATATCATCCGCTCCTTCATGTGTTTCATACATGCTGCCATTTGTAACCGCTTTCCCTGAATTAATTTTATAAAGTACAGTGAGATGCTTCCAGTTAAGAAACATGATACTTCAGTCAACAA